>JAFQPV010000125.1 GCA_017411585.1 Clostridia bacterium
AACGGCTTTAGCATAAAATATGCCGAGCCAAGGTCCATTGCTTTTTGCATCGAGCGCTCCTGACTTACACCGGAGAGCATCATACAAACCGGCTCCTTTTCCAAATGCGTGTTTTTGATTTTCTGCAGAACGCCAAGACCGTCTAACTGCGGCATAATCATGTCGAGCAAAAGCACGTCCGGCTTTAAATCCTTCACCATTTCTACTGCCTCGCGCCCGTTATAAGCAACGCCGGCAACGCGGATGCCGTCCACCGCGTCCAAATGGTTTTTGACAGCCTTTACAAAATCCTCGCTGTCGTCTGCAAGCACTACTGAAATCTGATGGTTCATTCTCTGTTCCTCCTAATTGTATAATAATAAATGTAAAATATTTCCAGTAAATTCATAATACCATATAATTATTTAAAAAGCAAGAGAAAATTTACATTTTATGGTAAAAGTTGTAAAAAGTCAAAAAATACGGCAGATGAAAAGCAGGCATATTTATCCTTTGGCGTGCTTATAATAAGAATAGAACGAAAGCAAGCAGGAGGATAAGCTATGACCCAAAAAGCAAAACGCAAGCGTATCAACGAAGAACACAAGGCACTTTTGCGCAATATTTATCGCACAAAGTACGATTTGGAGTGTGCAATGCAAAATTTTGACTTCGCCACCGACCCGATGTTGATTGATATGTATACGTATCAGATTAAAGCTTATCAGGCACAGTATCAGTACTTGCTCGGGCGGGCGAGGGAAAACGGCATTACGGAAAACAGCAGTGTGCTCGTCTATACAGTTTGAGGTGCGCTATGACGTGGAATATTTCAACTGTGGCTGCAGTTTGCGTTTGCGCGGCTGCCATTTATGTGTTTTTCTTTTCCTTTACCAAATTTTCGCGGTTTATGCTGCGCTTTGTTTTGCGCGGCACACTTGGACTCGGCGTGCTTTCTGTTTTTAACGCGCTTGCGGCGGCATACAGCCTTTGCATCGGACTCAATATTTACACGTTTGCCTTTTGCGGTGTGCTCGGTCTGCCGGGGTATATTCTTTTGCTCGGCACAAGACTTTTGTTTTAAAGCTTCTGAAAGCACGATACCAAACGCAGTACAATTTCGCGCTCGCTTTGCGGCAGTGCGCTGATGTCAATGCTGCAGGAATTCGTCAGTCCCAAAAGATAATCCGAGGTTGTGTTTAAATACCTTGATAGCTGCACAAGGCAGTACGCATTCGGATAACCTCTGCCGGTTTCCCAGGCATTCACTGCCGCACGTGTTACGCCGACGGCCTGGGCAAGTGCATTTTGGCTGATACCGCGCTCGGTGCGCAGCGCTCTGAGTCTCGTCTTTAAATTTTCCATATGGATGCTCCTTAATATAATATAGTTTACATACATAGTATAGTTTTGTTTACATTGCTACCTGAAAAAACTTGTGCATGCACAAGTTTTTTCTTATGGAATTAATCGTTCTGTGCTTTGAGCTTTTCGCTTTGGTCAGCTGTGTTGAGTGCATCAATCAGCTCGTCAAGCTCGCCGTTTAACACTGCCTCCAAGCGGTGCAGGGTAAGACCGATTCTGTGGTCGGTTACACGCCCCTGTGGGAAATTGTAGGTGCGGATGCGCTCTGAGCGGTCACCGGTGCCGACCTGGCTTTTTCTGTTTTGCGCAATTTCGGCGTTTTGCTGCTCGCACATTAAATCGTAAAGGCGGGAACGCAGAATTTTGAGTGCTTTATCCTTGTTTTTGTGCTGGGATTTTTCATCCTGACACGAAACAACAAGACCGGTAGGCAAGTGCGTTACGCGCACGGCTGAGTCGGTTGTGTTTACGCACTGTCCGCCAGGACCGCCTGCGCGGAATACGTCAATTCTCAAATCGTTCGGGTTGATATCGACCTCGACATCTTCCACCTCCGGGAGTACCGCAACCGTAACCGTCGAGGTGTGGATACGTCCACTCGATTCAGTGGACGGCACGCGCTGTACGCGGTGTACACCGCTTTCGAATTTCAAGCGGCTGTATGCGCCTGCGCCTTCAATCATAAATGAAACTTCCTTGTAGCCGCCAATATCGGTTTCGTTGGAGTTCATCATATCGACCTTCCAACGCTTGGTCTCTGCATACATACTGTACATGCGCAAAAGACTGCCGGCAAACAGTGCAGCTTCATCGCCGCCTGCGCCGCCGCGGATTTCGATGATAACGTTTTTCTCATCGTTCGGGTCCTTCGGTAAAAGCAGGATTTTTAATTCCTGCTCGTAGGTTTCAATATTTTTCTTTGCTTCGGCAATTTCAGCGCGCAGCATTTCTTCCATTTCCTTGTCATCGTTGTCTGCAAGCATTTCTGTTGCATCGGCGATGGTTTCCTTTGCCGCCTTGTACTCGCGGTATTTTTCTACAATCGGGGAAATGTCTGAATGCTCCTTGCAGTATTTTCTGTAGGCTTCATTGTCCGCAATGACTGCCGGGTCAATGACCTTTCTGCCGAGTTCTTCGTATTTTTCTTCAATAAACGCCAGTTTTTCAAACATCTGAAAACTCCTAAATTATTTATATTCTCGCATAAGAGAGGCATCAATTAAAATCGGGTTGCACTCTAAAATGACTTCGTCGCCCGTCTGTGCATCGGTGTCAGTTAAATCAACAATAATGTTGAACATGCTGATTCTGCCGAGCACGCGGCAGCGCACACCGTTTACACGCACATAAACCGCATTGTCACGAAACAGTGCTTTTGCACTGTTTATGGTGTAACGCACAATGTCGGAGAAACGGAAGGTATCGTTTACCTTGCTGACACCAAAGCCGTCCATATAGCCGACCGGCACAACACCAATGCGCGTTTCGCGTTTTGTTTTGTATGTGTTTGCATAACCGATATTAAAACCGGCAGGAAGCAACTTTGTCTCGCAAATGCAGCTCTCTAAATATGCGATTTTTTCTAGCTTCACATTCGTTTGTATCGGCAATCGTCCCAAAAAGGCAGAGCCGATGCGCGCCGCATCCAGGCGCAGATTTTTAAAGCGCAGAAATCCGCAGGAATTGCACATATGGCGAAGACCCGGCGCAATGCCGTTTGCTTTTAGTGCATCCAGCGCTGCCATAAAGCGCTCGTACTGCAGCATAGAGTTTTTTGCATCACCGAAGGCATCCGACAGATGGGTAAAGGTGCCGGTGATTTCGATGTGCTCGGCTTCGTTTATCCGTTTTGCCGCTGCCGGCATTTCGCTGTATAAAAAGCCGAATCTGCCAAAGCCGGTATCAATTGCAAGATGCGCCTTCGCTTTCACGCCAAGCTGCTCTGCGGCAATGTCCAATATCGCACACGAATCCTCCGAACCGACTGCGCAGGTGATGCCGAGCGAAATTGCTTCTTTCGCTTCGCTCAAATCACAGGTCGGGGAGAGCAGCAGAATTTCGGCAGCAATGCCGTCTTCGCGCAGTGCGCGCGCTTCCTCTAACAAACAAACGGAAATGGTATCAACGCCGTTTTCTGTTAAAATATGCGCAAATGTACCAAGCCCCAAACCATAGCCGTTGCCCTTAAGCATGGCAATCAGCTTTGTGTTTGTTGCCGCTGCCTCGGCTTTGAGCGCCAAAATATTGTTTATCAGCTTTTCTTTTTCAATGACCAGCTTTTTCATTTCTTATTCCTTTGTTTCTTTTTCTGCACTCGGCTTTTGCTTCGCTGTCTTTGCAGTCGGCAGAAAATCCTTGTTTTTGTGCAGGAAAATGCGTCTTCTCAATTCGCGGTAGGTGCGCTCACCCTTTTCGATAAAGAAGTACATAAACGGATTGAATACATAATCGAGTGCGCCGACAAATTCTACCAAGCCGCCGCCCTTTGCCTGATCCTCTTCATTAATAAAACCGATTTTAAAACGAAGCAGACCTGCAAGCTGGTTGCCCTTGTTCAAATCGCCGGAAACACCGCGGAAATCGTAAATATCGCAGTTGTTTTCCACAGCCCACTTCATCATTTCATACTGCATCAGATAGTTCGGCATCATGTTTCTGTATTCGTTCGAGCTTGCACCGTACAAGTACCATACCTTGTTGCCGTATAAAATCGCAATCGCACCGGAAACGAGAACGTCGTTATAATATATGAGATAGAGACGAAGTGCGTCACCCATTTCATCATACATTTTCTCGAAATACTCTAAAGAACGCGGTAAGAATCCGTCGCGCACGCCGGTGACCATCATAACCTCGTGGAATGCCTTCAAATCCTCACGCGTACCGATTTTTGCATATACGCCCTTACGCATTGCCACACGCACGTTGTAGCGCGTTTTGCTTTCAAAGCTCATGATTAACTTATCGTTGCCGTCCTTGTCCGTGCCGTCGAGACCGGTAACGTCCTTGCGGACAACAAATCTCGGCTGCACACCTTCAAAGTTTTTGGACTTGTTGAAGCGGAATTTCAAATCCTTCATAATTTTGCAGAATTTTTCGTCCGATGCTTCTACGTCCGGATCAATCTTGAGCACATAGCTTTTGTGCTTTTTCGCAAGCTCGCGCGCGCCGGCAACCAACTCCTTGATGGTTTCGGCGTCGTAACGGTCGCAAACCGGACCGCGCGGGGAATACATAATTGTGAGCGGGAAGAACGGAATCTTGCGGATTAATAAGGACATCGAGCCCTTGATTTTGCCGTTTTCGTCTTCGACGATAAGGATTTCGTTTTTCCACATATCCTTTACCTTTGCCCAGGCAAGGGATTGCAAAAAGTGACCTTCTTTTCTGGACTGCAGAAAAGCTTCGTATTCTTCATATCTTTCAGGTGTAAGCAGCTTCATATCTATCCTCCGTAAAATTACTAATAATTACACATTTATACAAACACAATTATATTATAACAAAATTCACCTTCTGTCAATCATTTCTTATGTATATAATTGTATACAGAATTTAAAAAAACTTTCGCTAAATTCGATTGACATACGCTTTAGAATCCAGTAAAATATGGGTATGAGCGAAATTTATGACAAAAGGAGCGAGAAGTATGAATTGTGAACCGATTAAAAATCCTGAAAAATACGGAAAATGCAGTGCGCTTACCAAGGAAAAGCTGCAGTACGCGCTTTCGGAAGCACTTAAAAAGATTGACGGCAACTTAGAAACGTTTGCAACGATGTTTCCGGCGCACGCGAGCGTGAATAATGTCTATGCAGCGCAGGAAAACAACACCGGTTGGAACTGCGGCTTCTGGACAGGTATGCTTTGGCATGCATATGAATTAACCGGTGATGAAAAGTATAAAAAGGTAGCTATGGGGCAGATTCCGGGCTATATGAAGCGTATTGTGGAAAAACTCGGTGTTGCGCATCACGACATGGGCTTTGTATATTCGCCGTCCTGCGTTGCAGCGCATAAGCTGACCGGCGACGAAGAAGCAAAGAAGGCGGCTGTTTTGGCTGCAGATAACCTGATGACACGTTATCATGAAAAGGGTGAATTCATTCAGGCGTGGGGTCCGTGCGGTGATGACCCGAAGTATTACCGCTTGATTGTGGACTGTCTTTTAAATATTCCGCTTTTGTATTGGGCAAGTGAAGCAACGGGCGACCCGACTTATGATGAGGTTGCGTTTAAGCATTATAAGACAACGGTTGCGAATGCCATCCGCGAGGACGGCTCTGCATTCCACACCTTCTATTTTGACCCTGCAACCGGCAAGCCGGACCGCGGTGTAACTGCGCAGGGCTTTAGCGACGATTCCGCTTGGTCGCGCGGGCAGGCGTGGGTAATCTACGGTGTAATGTTTACATATATGTACAAGAAGAATCCGGATGCATTCGAATTCCTGAAGCCGGCAGCAAACTATTATTTAAACCGTCTGCCGGAGGACTATGTTGCATATTGGGATTTGTGGTTTACAGAAGGCGATGAGCCGCGTGACAGCTCATCTGCTGCAATCGCAGCCTGCGGTTTGTTGGAGGCGGTGAAGTGGATGGACGATGCAGACCCGCTCAAGGAAACCTACTATAATGCGGCTTGCCACATTGTAAACGGTCTTATCGACGGTTATCTTACGAAGGATATTCCGGAATCGAACGGACTTTTGCTGCACGCAGTATACTCCAAGCCGGGCAATAACGGCGTGGACGAGTGTAACATTTGGGGCGACTACTTCTACATGGAAGCATTAAACCGTCTCATCACAGACAATCAGTGGAAATTGTATTGGTAATTGAAATTAAAAACTCCGTATGCAATGAAGTGAACCCCAAAGTTTAGACAAAATTAAATATTAACTTGCTTGTGAATGAGTTCGGTATTGTGCCGGACTCATTCCTTTTAGTTTCATAGAAATTCTTTCATTGTTGTAGTAATCAATATAACTTTTTAACTCATCAATGAAAGCGTTAACGCTTTCAAATTTTTCACCATAAAACATTTCTACTTTAAGCCTACCAAAAAAGTTCTCCATAGCACCATTATCCATGCAATTACCCTTGCGAGACATACTTTGTATGATATTGTGCTCTGATAGCAATCGTTGATATTCTGTATGCTGATATTGCCAACCTTGGTCAGAATGGAATAGTGGTGTCGCATCAGCAGGAAGTTTCTCAAATAAACCGTTAAGCATTTCTCTGATTTGACATAGATTTGGACTTAATGAAATTGAATATGATACGATTTCACGATTGTATAAATCCATTACAGGTGATAAATATACTTTATCATCACACACTTTGAATTCGGTTACATCGGTTGTAAGTTTTTCAAAAGGTTTTGTTGCTACGAAATCTCTTTTAAGCAGATTATCTGCAACTTTACCTACCTCACCCCTGTATGAATGATATTTGCCATTTTTACGTTGTTTCCCTTTGATGTTAAGCTCGTTCATCAGCTTTAATACGGTTTTATGGTTAATTGTATATCCTTTTTGTTTTAGTACAAATAAAATTCTACGGTAACCATATCTACCTTTGTTTTGGTTGAATATGGCAAGTATGTCATCTTTCACTTCTTTGTATTTATCTGTGTCTTTTGATTGCAGATAATAGTAAAATGTGCTTCTTGCCAATCCTGACAATTTCAATAAATCTTTGAGCGGATACAATTGCCTTAATTCAGCGATAATTAACGCTTTTTGCCGCTCTTTCGCTCTTCCGCAAGAACTAAGGCACTCAGTTTTTTTAAGTAATCTATCTCCATTCTAAGACGCTGATTTTCAGCAATTAAATCTTCTTCAACTTTTTTATCAAGTTTAGGTGGGCGACCTTTTCTTGTTCCACTTGCTTTACAAGCTCTGCCTCGTCTTTCTTTCATAAGACCTTCGGCTCCTTCTTCTAAGAATATGCGTTCCCACTTTTGTATTCTCGAATGAGGTAAGTCATACTTTCGTTCCGCCTCATTATACCCTAAGTGGTTTTCTTGCACATCCATTATAACATTAATTTTAAATTCTGCACTATATTTTTTATTCTTTACGCCTTTTTTTCGCATAAAAATATGCACCTCCAAAAGTGTCTAACTTTTGGGGTGCATATCAGCAATCGCATACGGAGTTTTTTTATTTCTCTTCCTTTGGTTTTTCTTTAGGATTTTCTTCCTTTACGACTGCCGGCGGTGCAAGTCTTGCGTTCACGTTTTCGCGCAAAAGTGCGTACAAAACCGATGCAATCGGGACGGAAAGAAACATTCCGACGCCGCCGAAAACGCTGCCGCCGACTAAGATGGAGAACAGCACCCAAATTGCCGGAAGACCGATGGAGTCGCCGACAATAAACGGATAGATAAAGTTGCTCTCCACCTGCTGAATTACAATGGACATAATGACAAATACCAAAGCGCTTGCCGGGTCAATCATCAGCAAAATGAAGGTGGACGGCACTGCCGCAATAATCGGACCGAACATCGGGATAATACCGCCGATTGCCATGATTACCGCAATCAAAAGCGCGTACGGCATTTTAAAGATGGAGGCGGCGATGAAGTAGAGTACACCTAGAATCAGTGCTTCGGTTAACTGCCCGACGATGAAGTTTTTAAATATACGATGCGAAAGTGCAACGATTTCACACGCTCTCTGTGTGCGTTTTTCGCCGAAAAAGGCAAGGTAGGTTCTGCGTATGTTTTTTAAAATCTTTTCTTTTCCGATAAGCATATACAGCGCAAAGAAGATGCCCATCAGAAAGTTGAAAACGCCAGTGGTGATGCTGCCTGCAATGGTTGCAACCTGCGGCGTGAGATTCTTTACAAAATCTGTTGCGTGCTTTAAAATGGACTGCCAGTCGATTTGAATGTTTTTAAAATCATCCAGGCTCATGTTATAGCTGTCAAGCGTTGTGTTTAGCGTTGCCTGCAGATTTGTAATGTAGCCCGGCAGGCTGATGGCGAGGGTGGTTAAGCTCTTTTGCAGCTGCGGTACAATCAACAGCAGCAAAAGTGTAATAATGGCAATGATGATAATAAACGAAAGCAGCATACACACAATGCGCTTTATTTTACACCAAAATTTATATCGGTTCAGCGGTGTAAAAACCCTGTCCTCAAATGCAGTCATCAGAATGTTTACCGAAAATGCGATGGCAAGTCCGATTAAGAACGGACTGAGAATTCGAAACAACCAACCAACCACCGCAACGGCGGTTTTGAAATTCATCAGTGTAAATGCCGTCACAATAGCAACGATAATCAACAGTACTGCATTGCCGAGGGATATATTTTTATCAAAAGCTTTTTTCTTTTCGTTTTGCATGATTTGCCTCCTTGCTGTAATGCAAGCCTATTTTATCACAAATTTTGCGAAAAAAACAGCTTCGTGGGAATATTTACAAAAAATTTATAAACTTACTATGGTAAAATGAAGTGCAAAGTGTTATAATAACTTCATATGTAATTTACGGAAGGATTGACACTATGGGAATTTTTGAGAAAATTTTTGGAAATTACTCCGATAAAGAAATAAAGCGCATTAAGCCGCTTGCAGATAAGGTTATGGCTTTGGATGCGACAATGGTTGCGCTTAGTGATGAGCAGCTGCGCGGTAAAACGGCGGAATTTAAGGCGCGCCTTGCAAAGGGCGAAACGCTGGATACACTCTTGCCGGAAGCCTTTGCTGTTGTGCGCGAAGCCGCATGGCGAGTGCTTGGTATGAAGCATTTCTATGTGCAGATTTTGGGTGGTATTATTCTGCATCAGGGCAGAATTGCGGAAATGAAAACCGGTGAAGGTAAAACGCTTGTATCGACGCTGCCGGCGTATTTAAACGCACTTCCGGGCAAGGGTGTGCATATTGTTACCGTCAATGACTATCTGGCAAAGCGAGACAGTGAGTGGATGGGAAAGGTGTTCCGTTTTCTCGGTCTAACGGTTGGTTTGATTGTGCACGATTTGGATTCTGCTGAGCGTCAGGCGGCATACAATGCAGATATTACTTATGCAACCAATAATGAGCTCGGTTTTGACTACCTGCGTGATAATATGGTCATCCATAAAGAAGAAATGACGCAGCGCGGGCAAAACTATGCAATTGTCGACGAGGTTGACTCGATTTTAATCGACGAAGCACGTACACCGCTGATTATTTCCGGTATGAGCGGCAAATCCACACAGCTGTATCAGGTGGCGGATATGTTTGCACGCACGCTGAAGGTAAAGGTGGTTGCTGAGTCGGATAATAAGCAGGATGAGGATGAAGGCACGGATGCCGATTACATCGTTGATGAAAAGGCAAAAACCGCAACGCTAACTCAAAACGGTATCAAGAAAGCGGAAGAATTTTTCCAGATTGAAAATCTTTCCGACCCGAGTCATATGCTCATCAGCCACCATATCAATCAGGCAATCAAGGCGCACGGCACGATGAAACGTGACCGCGAGTATATGGTGCAGAACGGGCAAGTCATCATTGTCGATGAATTCACCGGTCGTATTATGCCGGGCAGACGTTATTCTGACGGTCTGCATCAGGCAATTGAAGCCAAAGAGCACGTGAAGGTAGAGCGCGAGAGCAAAACGCTTGCAACCATTACCTTCCAGAATTTCTTCCGCCTGTATACAAAGCTTTCCGGTATGACCGGTACGGCACAGACAGAGGAAATGGAATTTCAGCAGATTTACAGTCTCGACGTTATCGTTGTGCCGACGAATAAGGATATGATTCGTAAGGATTATGACGATGCGGTATACAAAAATGAAATCGGCAAGTACAATGCGATTATCGCGCAGGTTAAAGAATGCCACGCAAAGGGGCAGCCGGTTTTGGTCGGTACGGTTTCGATTGAAAAGTCTGAGCTGATTTCCAAGCTGCTTTCAAAGCAGGGCATCAAGCACAATGTCTTAAATGCCAAGCATCACGCAAAAGAAGCGGAGATTATTGCGCAGGCAGGTAAGCAGGGCGCAGTAACGATTGCAACCAATATGGCAGGCCGCGGTACCGACATTATGCTCGGCGGTAACGCTGAGTTTATGGCAAAAACCGAAATGGAGAAGCAGGGCTTTTCTGAAGAGCTGATTGCAGAGTCCACCGGTTTTTCGGAAACAGATAATGAAGAGATTTTGAATGCAAGAGAGACGTTTAAAACGCTCAATGCAAAATATAAAGAAGAAATTCGCCCGGAGGCAGAAGCTGTTGCTGCGGCAGGGGGCTTGTTTGTCATCGGTACGGAGCGCCATGAGTCCAGACGTGTGGACAATCAGCTGCGCGGTCGAAGCGGCAGACAAGGCGACCCGGGTGCATCGAAGTTCTTTATTTCTCTGGAAGATGACCTGATGCGACTGTTCGGTTCGGACAGAATCGGCATGGTGATTGATAAAATGGGTCTTGAGGAAGAACAACCGATTGAAGCAAAAATGCTTTCCGGTGCCATCGAGGGCGCACAAAAGCGCGTTGAGGGCAGAAACTTTGATATTCGTAAGCACGTTTTGCAGTATGACGAGGTTATGAATGAGCAGCGCAAGATGATTTACTCGCAGCGTCAGATGGTGCTCGATGGCGAGGATATCCATGAGCATGTAATGCATATGATGGAAAATATCGCGAGAAGCGCAGTGGACAGCTATGCGGCAACGGATATTCCGGACGAGTGGGATTTAACGGCGATGTCTGCCTTTGCGGCAGATACCTTCCGTGCGCCGGAAAACAGCTTTGCAATGGATTTTGATACGCTCAATCGTGCATCAAAAGAGGATTTGTATGATAAGATGCTTGCGCTTGCCAATGCAAAAATGGAGGAGCAGAAGGAAATCTTCGGCGAAAATATGGCAGAGCTCGAGCGCGTGGTGCTGTTAAAGGTTGTAGATACCAAGTGGATGGATCACATCGATGAGATGGATCAGTTAAAACACGGTATTGGCCTGAGCGCGTACGGTCAGCGTGACCCGGTGGTAGAATATCGTCTTGTCGGTTCGGATATGTATGATGAAATGCTTGATAATATTGCGCACGATACCGTGAAGTTCGTGCTTGGTGCAGTGCCTGCACCGGAAACGCTTGAGCGTGAGCAGGTGGCAAACCCGATTACAGCATCACACGGTGGGGATGCCGGGGACAAAAAGCAACCGGCGAAGAAGAAGGAAAAGGTCGGCAGAAATGACCCGTGTCCTTGTGGTAGCGGTCTTAAGTATAAAAAGTGCTGCGGCAAGGATGAATAAATGTCTTTTTGTTTACTGTTTGCAATGAAATACAATATTTTTCAATATGTACTTTCTGCAGGGCGAAGTATATAATGTATAAAGATTGTTTTCTTGGAGTGACGAAAGATGTCGGCTAAATCGAATAGCGTTGATATGGTTCATGGCGCTTTATGGGGGAAAATTCTGCGGTTCACACTGCTTTATATTCTGACGGCAATCTTGCAGCATTTGTATAATGCGGCAGATACGATTGTTGTGGGAAATTTTGCGGGAAAGTTGGCACTCGGCGGAGTCGGTGCGAGCGCGCCGGTCATCAACTTGTGTCTGAACTTTATCATTGGTCTATCCGCAGGCGCGGCAATTTTGCTCGGACAGTTGATTGGCGCAAATGACCGCAGTGGTATCCATGAAACCGTTCATACATCCATTGCCATTGCAATTTTTGGCGGTGCAATTATGAGTGTTGTCTGCATTGTTTTTGCAAGACCGTTACTTGTTTGGCTTTCTGTTGATGAACTGATTATGGCGGAGGCGCTTGTGTACTTGCGTATTGTTGCCATTGGCTTTGTGCCATCGTTAATTTATAACTTTGGCTCAGCAATTCTGCGCGCAAAAGGCGATACGAAACGACCGCTCTATATTGCGCTGTTTTCCGGCGTTATCAATGTTGGGTTAAACTTGTTTTTTGTATGCGTATTTCGTATGGGTGCGGCAGGCGTTGCCGTTGCTACGGTTTTCTCTCAGATTTTTACTGCAGTTGCTGTTTTGTATTTTCTCAGGCGAGAGGAAGATGAAACACGTGTTGAATACAGAAGTATTCGACTGTACAAAAAACAGTTTCTGATCATTTTAAAATATGGTGTGCCAAGCGGCATTCAAAGTGCTATATTTACATTTGCAAACCTGCTTGTTGCGAGCAGCATTAACAGTTTTGGTGCTGCAGCTACTGCAGGAAGATCCGTTGCGGACAGTATTGCATCTTTTATCTCTGTAATCAACGGCGGCTTGTATCAGGCTTGTATGGCTTTTTCGAGTCAGAACTATGGTGCAAAGCAATTTGGGCGCATTAAATCTACATTTGCAATCTGTTGTGCTTATGCAATTTTGTTTGAAGTGCTTGTTTTCTTGCTTGTGTTTTTTGGGGGCAAATCTTTAATCGGACTGTATGTGCAAGGGGAGCCGCAGGTTGCCGAGTATGCGCTTATACAGCTCAGAATTGTAGCATATTCGCATGTTTTGTGCTGTTTTATGGACATATGCTC
>JAFQPV010000126.1 GCA_017411585.1 Clostridia bacterium
GGTGAAAAAGCGCGCATTGACATCGAAAAAATGCTTGATAAAAAGGTGTTTCTGCAGCTTTGGGTCAAGGTAAAAAATGACTGGCGCAACAACAATTACTTAATTAAAAATTTCGGCTACGAATAATTGAAACGGCTTTCGCAAATCCTATTTATGCAGAGAATATACGACATAAAGGGGATGCGAACATGCTGACAAAATTTATGTGGGAACGGTTCATGCACTCCGGTGCGATTGATGATTATCTGGTGTTTTTAGAGACAAAGACGGACGCTTCACACACGTGAAGTGTCCTCTTTTCAAATAAAGGCGGTGTACATATGGAGCCTATACAGGTCGATGCTCTTGTGATTCGCCAAAAAAACTACGGCGAAGCGGACAGAATTCTGACGCTGTTTTCAAAGCAGCTCGGCATTGTCAGTGCCATGGCGAAGGGCGCAAGAAAATTTAAAAGCCATCAAGCGGGCGCGACGCAGCTTTTTTGCTATGGCCGCTTTAATTTGGTGCCCGGTAAAAATATGTATACCCTGCGCGGCGCAGTGTGCGAAGAAAGCTTTTTCTCCGTTTCCGCCTCGATTGAAAACCTTGCTCTGGCGCAATATTTGTGTGACCTTGCCTATTTAACTACCGGTCCGGAAAACCCGGATGAAGGCGTGTTGTCGCTGCTGCTCAATACGCTTTACCTTTTGTCCAAGGGCGAAAAGGATTCTGCGCTTTTAAAAGCTGTATATGAATTAAAGCTGTGTCAGCAAGCCGGCTTTGCGCCGCGTACTGATTGCTGTATGCGCTGCGGTGCGATGGAGAACCTAAACGCCTTCTCCCCTGCTATGGGCGGCACACTGTGCAGTGCTTGCGGGGCTGCTGATGCCATTAAGCTCGCTGCACCGACCGTAAAAGCCCTTCAATACATCGCGGAAGCACCGCTTTCCGCAAGCTTCGGCTTTACGCTCAAACAGGACTTTTTGTGCGAATTGTCTAAAACGTGCGAAAAATTCATCCTATTCAATGTGGATAATTACCCAAATAGCCTGGATTACTACAAAAAAATCAACAATTTTTAAAAAATTTTTGCAAAAACGCTTTACTAATTTACCACAGTAAAGTATAATAAGCTCACAGCAACATAATAATATCCATTTAGGAGGAAATGAAAAATGAAAAAGACACTTACAATTTTACTGGCGCTCGTTATGGCGCTGACAGTGGTACTGACAGGTTGCGGCGGCAACACAGATGCACCGGAAGCTACACAGGCTGACTCCGAGTACATCACCGAAAAGGGCGAGCTCACCGTTGGTATGACAATCTACGAACCGATGAACTTCAAAGCGGAAGACGGTTCCTGGACCGGCTTTGACACAGAGTTTACTATCGCAGTTTGCGAAAAGCTCGGCGTTACACCGAACTTCGTTGAAATCGACTGGGACAACAAGTTCCCGGCACTCAGCTCCAAGAGCATCGACTGCATCTGGAACGGTATGACCATTTCCGATGAAGTAAAATTAAACGCTGACGTTTCCAAGGCATACGTTAAGAATGCACAGATCGTTGTTATGAACAAGGACGTTGTTGCAAACTACGCTGACGTTGAAAGCCTGAAGGGTCTTAAGTTCGTTGCAGAGTCCGGCTCTGCAGGTGAAGCTGCAATCGCTGACAACGGTCTTAGCGAAAACTACGTTGCAGTTCCGGCACAGACAGACGCTCTGTTGGAAGTAATGAGCGGTTCTGCTGATGCTTGCGTAATCGATATCACAATGGCAAACGCTATGACAGGCGAAGGCACAAGCTACGCTGACCTCGCTGCAGGCATCGAGCTGACAAGCGAAGAATACGGTATCGCATTCCGCAAGGGCTCTGATATGACAGAAAAGGTAAACGCAATCATCGACGAGCTCAAGGCTGACGGTACACTCGATGCACTCGCTGAGAAGTACAACCTCGCACTCGCTCTGTAATTTATACGCAAACACACAAATAACAATTAGAAGGCATATTTATGCCTTCTAATTTGCTGTTTATAACAAGGGGTATCGTATGTTTATTCAAGTTAACTTAAGCCTTTTGGAAGGCTTTATCACAACAATACAGATATTCGCGCTGACACTTTTGTTTGCGCTGCCGCTCGGTCTGATTATCAGCTTCGGTTCGATGAGCAAATGGCATCCGCTCAAGTGGCTCGTAAAAACCATCATCTGGATTATCCGCGGTACACCGCTGATGCTGCAGCTGATTGTCATTTACTACGGACCGGGTCTCGTTGGCGTATGGGCGCAGGATTTGATTAAGGCAGGCGTAAGCAACGGCATTTTGCAGTGGCTGGCAACCTGGCACGTCTTTGACCGCTTCTTTGCGCTGATGGTTGCCTTCGTCATCAACTATGCATGCTACTTTTCGGAAATCTTCCGCGGCGGCATCGAAAGCATTCCGCGCGGTCAGTACGAAGCAGGTCAGGTGCTCGGCATGACCAAAACGCAGGTTTTCTTCCGCGTAATACTTATGCAGGTAATCAAGCGCATCGTTCCGCCGATGAGCAACGAAATCATCACCCTCGTCAAGGATACTTCCCTTGCCCGCGTCGTTATGGTTTACGAGGTGCTTTGGAATGCACAGCGCTTCATCAAGTCCGACGGTCTGTTGTGGCCGCTGTTCTATACAGCAGTCTTCTACCTGCTGTTCTGCGGTATCTTAACACTGCTGTTCGGCTGGATTGAAAAGAAAATGAACTACTACAAAGGTTAAGGAGGTGGCGCTTGTGAATATATTGGAAGTAAAGGACATTTATAAAAGCTTTGGCAAAACCGACGTATTAAAGGGCGTCAGCTTCACACTCGAAAAGGGTGAGGTTTTAGCGATTATCGGCTCGTCGGGCAGTGGTAAGACAACGCTTCTGCGCTGCTTAAACTTTTTAGAGCGTGCCGACAAGGGCAGCATCACCGTTGGCGACAAGGTAGTTTTTGATGCATCCGAGCCGGAACCGAAAGCATCGGTTACACGCATCAAGCAGCTTTCCTTCGGTATGGTGTTTCAGTCCTTTAACCTGTTCCCGCAGTACAATGTACTTGAAAATGTAACGCTTGCACCGTTATTGCACGCAAAGGAAAGCGCAGATTACAAGAAGCGCAAAAAAGAAATTCATGCACAGATTGAAGAAACGGCAAAAAGCCTGATTGCGCGTGTGGGGCTTTCGGAAAAGCTGAAAAGCTACCCGTGCGAGCTGTCCGGCGGTCAGCAGCAGAGAGTTGCAATTGCACGCGCACTTGCAATGAATCCGGAAATTCTGTGCTTTGATGAACCGACCAGTGCGCTCGACCCGGAGTTGACGGGCGAGGTTTTAAAGGTTATCCGCGGACTGAAATCCTCGGACAGCACGATGATTGTCGTTACACACGAAATGGAATTTGCCAAGAGTGTAGCCGACAAGGTCATTTTTATGGCAGACGGCATAATTGAGGAATGCGGCACCCCGGAGGAAGTCTTTGACCATCCGCAGAGCCCGAAAACCCAGGCGTTCTTAAATAAAATTACGGAAATATAGGTGAATATTATGAGACGCGATAAAATCAATTATTACTTAGACATTGCACAGACCGTTGCAAAGCGCGGCACTTGTATGCGCCGCAAATTCGGCTGCATTATCGTACAGAATGACGAAATCATCTCCACCGGCTACGCAGGCGCACCGCGTGGCAGACAAAACTGCAACGAGATGGGTTCCTGCGTGCGTGAAAAGCTACAGATTCCGCGCGGTCAGCGCTATGAGCTGTGCCGCAGCGTACACGCAGAGGCAAACGCTATCATCAGTGCTTCCAGAAAAGATATGATTGGTGCAACACTGTATATGGCGTGCATCCATCCGGACACAGAAGAAATTTTGCCGGATACAAACTCCTGCTCGATGTGCAAGCGTATGATTATTAACGCCGGCATCGAAAAGGTGATTGTGCGCGATGATGAAAACAATTACCGCATCTGCATGGTGCAGGATTGGATTGACAACGACGATTCGCTGGCACTGCACGAAGGGTATTGATTGAAAGGGCATCCCGGAGCATTCTTCCAAGGGTGCCCTTTTTATTGACAAAATGCGACAACGGACTTATAATTAAATTATAAAGGAGTGATTTTTATGAAATATTGCAGCAAATGCGGAAAAGAATTATTTGACGAAGCAGTATACTGCCCGGGCTGTGGCTGTGCCGCTGCGCCGCAAAAGCAAGCGCAGGATGCACCGAATATGGGCTTTGCCGTACTATGCTTTTTCTTTCCGCTCCTCGGTTTAATTCTCTATCTAATTTGGAAGGATACTATGCCACTCAGAGCAAAATCCGCCGGCAAGGGCGCACTCATCGGTGTGATTGCCTATGCAGCGCTGTACGTTCTGTCCTGGATTGCAATCGTTTCCTTCATTGGCTTAATCATATTTATGCTGTAAAAAGAAGCCGAAGCAATTATAAAATTGCTTCGGCTTCTTTTTACATTAGCGGTGCAAATAATCTGAAAATTTCTTCAAACAATCTTACAATCGGATTCTTCGTACAGTCCGCCTTCGTAATACGCTGACACACTTTAAGTGTCTGTACATAATCATCATAAAGCTCTTTTACCGCACGGCTTTCATACATCCATACGCCGCACTCGAAATGTAAATACAGACTGCGAAAATCCAAATTTGCCGTCCCGACCGTTGCAACCGCATCGTCGCACACAAAGGTCTTTGCGTGCACAAAACCCTTTGAATACTCATAAATCTCCACACCGGCATTCATAAGCTCTCGGTAGTACGAGCGCGTTGTAAAATGCACAAAACGCTTGTCCCACTTATGCGGCGTAACAATCTTTACATCCACACCGCTCTTTGCCGCAAGGCACAGCGCGCTGACCATACTGTCATCCAAAATCAAATACGGCGTGTTGATATACACATACCGCTTTGCGCTGTTAATCATCTGCAAGTACACATGCTCACACACGTTATCCGTATCCATCGGGCTGTCTGCATATGGCAAGACAAGACCGTCACTTTCCGGCAATACGATATCCGGCTTAAAGCTTTCGTAATCCGCTTTTTCGTTTGCGCAAAGCTCCCACATCTGTAAAAACATCACAGCAAAGCTCCACGCAGCAGTCCCCTCTAAGCGCACGCCCGCATCCTTCCAATGCCCGTGCTTTTCAATTTCATTGATGTATTCATCCGCCAGATTGATACCGCCCGTAAAGGCGATTTTGCCGTCAATTACCGCAATTTTTCTGTGATCGCGGTTATTTTGTATCGTCGATAAAAACGGCCGGAACGGGTTAAACACGTGTGTCTTAATGCCATGTTTGCGCAAAAACTTTGCATAATCCTTCGGCAGCAGAAAAAAGCAGCCCATATCATCATAAATCAGGCGCACATCCACACCCTGCTTCGCCTTTTCAAACAGCACATCTAAAATGCTGTTCCACATCTTGCCTTCCTGCACAATAAAATACTCTAAAAACACATAATGCTCTGCCTGCTTGACCGCTTCCAAAAGCGATTCAAAAAAAGCTTCACCCGGCGAAAAATACTGCGTTTGCGTATGTTCATAAACCGAAAAATGCGCGTGCTTTTCCAAATAACGCATATGCGTTTCATACGCGGGTGCCTTTTGCGCAGCATCCGTACACACC
>JAFQPV010000127.1 GCA_017411585.1 Clostridia bacterium
ATTTGTTTGACAGCATTATTGTATCATATTTTTAAAAGTCTGTCTATACCTTTTTCGCCGCAGCTTTCGACAAAAAAATCTCCCACATACAGGACATGGGAGATTCTTTGTTCACTTATTTAGGCGTGTGTGCTTATTCGTAGTCCATAACGTTTACCCAAGAAAGCAGGAATTCACGTTCGTGTTCGTTGCCCTTCACGGATTGGGATGCGGCGACAATCGGCATCCATTTTTGCACGTATTGCATTGCGGTGTCGCTCTTTTTGCAGAACAAATCCAGATATTTTTTTGCGCCGGCTTCATCACCGTCGAGGCAGAACAAAAGGTATGTTCTTGCCGCATCGGCGGAGGCATTACCTTGCGTTGCGTGCGACCAGTCGAGGATATAAGCTGTACCGTCTGCTTGCACAATAATGTTAGAAGGGTTAAAGTCGCCGTGACAAACCTTGTTGTGCTTCGGCATACCCTCTAAGCGTGTGTGCAGCTCATAGCGCGTTGTTGCATCCAGTGTGGTCTGGCTGATTTTGCGATGCATCTTATCGCGCAGCTTGTTTAAAAGCGGTGCGGTTTTTGCGTGCATTGTAAGCTGCAAATCCACGAAGAAAGCAAGGTATTCGTCCTTTTTGTCCGGATTTTCTTCTATGAGCTGTGCAAGTGTTTTGCCTTCAATATATTCTGTGATGATTGCCCATTTACCGTCAATGGTTGTAATCTCTAAGATTTTCGGGATATTTAAGCCGGTTTCTTCAATTCTCGCCTGATTGAGCGCTTCATTTAAAATGTCCGCCTTGGAAAAATCGGCGTTAAATACCTTGATACAGCGGTCACCGTCACGGTAGACTGTTTTGTTGCTTCGTACTGCTATGACTTTATCAAGCTTCATTATTGGTTCCCTCCCTTATTGCCGTAGTAGGCATTTAAATACATCTGCTTCATTTCCTGCATCAGCGGATAACGCGGGTTTGCACCGGTACACTGATCGTCAAATGCCTGCTCAACCATTTCGTCCAGGTTTTCCATGAATGTCTTTTCGTCAATACCATAGTCTTTGATGCTGTTTTTAATGCCGACACTTGCCTTTAAGTCGTTGATGGCTTTGATTAAGCTTTCGAGCTTTTCTGTGTCGTTTTTGCCGCCGAGGCCGAGCGCATCCGCAATTTCTGCATAACGCGCGAGCGTGTGCGGATGGTCGTACTGTGAAAATGTGCCCATTTTTGTCGGCGCTTCCGAGGCATTGAAGCGAATAACCTCTTCAATCATCAATGCATTGGCTACGCCGTGCGGCAGGTGGTGGAATGCGCCGAGCTTGTGTGCCATCGAGTGACAGATGCCCAAGAAAGCATTTGCAAATGCCATACCTGCCATGGTGGCTGCATTTGCCATTTTTTCTCTTGCCTCCACGTCTGTCTGTCCGTATTCATAAGCGCGCGGCAGATACTTAAATACCGTTTTAAGGGACTGCAGAGCAAGACCATCCGTATAGTCGGTTGCCAGCATTGCAGCATATGCCTCAACGGCGTGTGTCACAGCGTCGATACCGGAGGCTGCAGTTAAGCCTTTCGGTGCAGACATATGGAAGTCTGTGTCAATAATCGCCATATTTGGCAGAAGCTCGTAGTCTGCGAGCGGGTATTTCACGCCGCTTTGCTCGTCTGTAATTACAGCGAACGGTGTAACCTCCGAACCGGTGCCGGCAGAGGTCGGAACAGCGATAAAGTATGCCTTCTCTCCCATTTTCGGGAAGGTGTATACACGCTTGCGAATATCGATAAAGCGCATCGCCATATCCATAAAGTCCGCTTCCGGATGCTCGTAGAGTACCCACATTATTTTGGCCGCATCCATTGCGGAGCCGCCGCCGAGTGCGATGATGGTGTCCGGCTTAAAGGCGGACATCTGCGCTGCGCCGTTTTTCGCGTTTGCAAGCGTCGGGTCCGGCTGCACATCAAAGAAGGTGGTGTGTGCGATGCCCATTTCGTCTAACTTATCTGTAATCGGCTTGGTATAGCCGTTTTCGTAGAGGAATGTGTCTGTTACGATAAAGGCTCTCTTTTTGCCGAGCACAGTTTTAAGCTCATCGAGTGCAACCGGCAGGCAGCCTTTCTTGATATATACCTTTTCAGGTGTACGGAACCAAAGCATATTTTCCCTTCTTTCTGCGACTGTTTTGATGTTTAAAAGATGCTTTACACCGACGTTTTCCGATACGGAGTTGCCGCCCCAGGAGCCGCAACCGAGTGTTAACGACGGTGCAAGCTTAAAGTTATACAAATCACCGATGCCGCCGTGTGAAGAAGGGGTATTGACCAAAATACGGCAGGTTTTCATACGTGCGCCGAATTTGTCAAGCTTTTCAGTTTCTGTAATTGCATCTAAATATACGGACGAGGTGTGCCCGAAGCCGCCGTCTGCAATGAGGCGATCTGCTTTGTCTAATGCTTCATCAAAGCTCTTTACCTTATACATTGCCAAAACAGGGGAGAGCTTTTCGTGTGCAAATTCTTCGGACAGCTCTACGCTTTCGACTTCGCCAATGAGAATTTTGGTGCTTTCCGGAACGGTTATGCCGGCAAGCTCTGCAATTCTTTCTGCGGTCTGACCGACAATTTTTGCATTGAGTGCACCATTGATAATGATTGTTTTTCTAACCTTTTCGGTTTCATCTGCATTTAAAAAATAGCAGCCGCGGCGTAAAAACTCAGCCTTTACGGCATCGTAAATGCTGTCTAATACGATGACAGACTGCTCCGATGCACAAATCATACCATTGTCAAAGGTTTTGGAATGAATGATGGAGTTGACTGCAAGTAGAATATCTGCGCTGTCGTCGATGATGGCAGGCGTATTACCTGCGCCGACGCCGAGTGCCGGTTTACCGCTCGAATACGCAGCTTTTACCATGCCCGGACCGCCGGTTGCTAAGATAATATCCGCTTCTTTCATAACCGTATTGGTCATCTCCAGGGAAGGGACGTCAATCCAGTCAATAATACCCTCCGGCGCGCCTGCTGCTACGGCAGCCTCTAACACAAGCTTTGCTGCGGCAATTGTGCAGTTTTTTGCACGTGGGTGCGGGGAGATGATAATGGCATTTCTTGTTTTTAATGCCAACAAACATTTGAAGATTGCGGTGGATGTCGGGTTCGTTGTCGGAATAACTGCTGCAATGACACCAATTGGCTCAGCGATTTTCTTTGTGCCGTATGCCTTGTCTTCTTCAATCACACCGCAGGTCTTTGTGTCCTTGTACGCGTTGTAAATATA
>JAFQPV010000128.1 GCA_017411585.1 Clostridia bacterium
AGGCGGGCGGCGATGTGCAGGTGCTGAAAAAGAAGCTGGAGGAAAAGGGCGTAACCCAGATTGCGCACTTCGGTCCGCTTTATTGCTTCAAGGTAGTGCAGGATATGGGCTATGATTCGGATGAAATTGCAAAGACCTGCCCGAACTGTGAAGAGGTATTCTATAAGAGATTTACACATTTGCCGCTGTACGGTTTAAGTGACGAGCAGCTTGAATATATGGCAGATGCAGTTTTGGCATCGGTAGACGAGATGCAGAGAGGTGTTTGATTTGAAGATTAAATGGGGCGTAATCGGCTGTGGCGGTATTGCATACCGCCGCACGATTCCGGGTATGATGCTTTCGGAAAACAGCGAGCTGGTTGCCGTAATGGACACAAACTATGAAGCTGCACAGAAGGTGAAAGAGGAATTTGGTGCAAAGTATGCCTTTGCCACCGTTGAAGAATTGCTTAAAATAGAGGAAATTGATGCGGTATATATTGCAACGCCTGTATTTTGCCATAAAGAACAGGCAATGGCAGCTGCGAATGCAAAAAAGCATATTCTTTTGGAAAAGCCAATGGGACTTTCTGTTGCGGACTCGCAGGAAATTGCGGAGTATTGCGCGAAGAAGGGTGTAAAGCTCGGCGTTGGCTTAATGATGCGTTTTTCGGCGTATCATCAGAAAATGAAGGCATTGATTGCAGATGGTGCAATTGGCGAGGTGGTTTCCATGCGCGCGCAGTTTACCTGCTGGTATCCGGAAATCCCGGGCAGCTGGCGCCAGGATAAAACCAAATCCGGTGGCGGTGCGCTGATGGATATGGGTGTGCATTGTATCGACCTTTTGCAGTACATCAGCGGTTTGAAGGCAAAAAAGCTTACCTGCTTTGCGCAGAGCCAGACGTTTAATTATGCAGTGGATGATTCTGCAGCGCTGTTGATGAAAATGGACAACGGCTCGACTGCGTATGTGGATGCAAACTTTAACATCCCGGATGATGCGGCACATTGCCGTATGGAGTTTTACGGCACGAAAGGCAGCATCTTGGCAGAAGGTACCATCGGTCAGGAGGAAGCCGGAAAGCTGGAGCTGACGATGAGCGCAGATAACGGCTACGATGCACAGCAAAACAGAGAAGGAAATGCGGCACACACTGTCGAAGTTAATGCAGGTGGCAATATGTACGAAAAGGAAATTTCGTCGTTTGCCAATGCGATTTTAAATGACACAGTGCCGGAGATAACGGCAGAGGATGGCATCTTTGTGCAAAAGATTATTGAAACGGCATACGCTGCTTCGGATAATAACTGTGTTGCAGAAATTTGAGGTGACAAAAAATGTGCAATATTGCAGGATATATCGGCAAAAAAGCCGCAGCGCCGATTCTTTGTGAAATGATGAAAAAACAAGAGGGCTTCGGCGCCGGCTACTATACGGGCATTACTACGCACGATGGTATGAGCATGCATAGCGTGAAGGTGCTCGGCGATATGCAAAATCTTTTAAACGAGACAAAGGCAATTTCGTTTCCGGGAACAATGGGCTTTTTGCACAGCCGCTCTAAATCCGGCGGCGGTGTGGAATGGGGGCAGCCGTTTTTAGCAAAGGATGGCGATGTTTCCTATATTGCCAATGGCGCGGCAGGCGTATTTTTAACCGAGGAAATGAAGGAGAAGCGCTGCGCGCTTGCGCTGGAATTGGAAGCAAAGGGCTATAACTTTCTTTCAAGATGTGAAGGCGTAATCGGCGATTATCCGGCACTTGCGGATGGCACTGCGATACATATGAGTGATTTGATGTGCCAATACATTGCGTATTTGATGGACGAAGGGCTTTCGCCGACGGCGGCGATGAGCAAGGCAAATTCCGA
>JAFQPV010000129.1 GCA_017411585.1 Clostridia bacterium
ACATATGTCAGAAAAATACTATTGCTCTTATTTAGATAACAGCGTAAGCTACGATTTGGAAAACAACACCTTTTCGCTGGCAAACAGCAAGTACGGCGTGTTTTACAAGGATGTAAGAATCGAAAGCCTGCGCTATGCCGACCGCGACTGGTCGCTTGCAGATTTTACACACAAGGAATGCAAGCACACGCGTGCGGTAGATGTGCACACCCTGACAGTACGCTATACGCGCGAGGGCGAGGGCTTAAAAAGCATTATTCTGTACTTTAAGGTTTCGGCAGAAAGCATTGTATTCAATGCTGATTTCGCCCAGGGCTGCCATCTCAATATTGTCGGCGATGCGCTTTGGGGTACGGATGCATTTCCGATGTCGGATATTGAAAACTCCATGCAGCTGCGCTGCGCCTACGGTCCCGCCGCATCCGCTGCGGACAATATGCTTTTTGACCGCGCAACCGACAGCGCACTTCGCGTAGCCGGCGGTAAAAAGATGCGTTTTCGCTACGACTGGGCAAAAAAATGCTACACCCTGACTTTAACAACCGGCGTACTCGATATGGAAAGAAAGTTCCGCTTTGAATTCGAAAACGACGTTATGGCGAAGCGCTACCATCTGCCGTATGCGCCAATCAGCAAAAAGCGCGGCTATACAAAGCCGCCGGTCGGCTGGATGACGTGGTATGCCGTAAAATTCGATGCCCGCGAAGAAAATGTACTTGAAAATGCTGCGTGGCAGGCAACGCATTTAAAGGATTTTGGTGCAGACACACTGTGGGTGGACTGGGAATGGTATCACAATGCGTTCGACACCGAGCGAACGGACGGCATAAATTCCTTACTGCCGGATGCCACAAAGTATCCGCACGGCTTAAAATATGTTTCAGACAAGATTAAACAGATCGGGCTTCGGCCGGCGCTGTGGATTGGCTATACACACGAGCCGGGCATGAACAAGTTTATACAAGAGAATCCGGATGTTGTACTGCACAAGGAAACCAGCTGGTGCGGTACATATTTCTACGATTTCACGAATCCGAAATTCTTAAACGATTATTTGCCGAAAGCCGTGCAAAACGTGCTCGACTGGGGCTACACCGCCATTAAGTTTGACACAATTCCGATTGCCCTTCAAATGCACGAAGAGCATCACGATAAAATGTATGACCCGAGCAAAACCACCTTCGAGGCTTATCACAATGTCGTAAAGAAAACGCGAGACATCCTCGGCGAGGACGTGTATATGCTCTCCTGCTCCGGCAGCAGTGACCGCGCTGTGCTTTGGGGTGCAGATGTGTTTGACGCGGCGCGCGTCGGCGACGATATTTTCGGCTGGGACGAATTTTTAAAGACAGGCGTACAGATGGTCATGCGCTACTATCCGGTGCATAACATCGCGCTCTACGCCGACCCGGACAACTTAATTTTGCGCGAGGAGCACAGCACCTATGCGCAGGCGGCATCGCGCGCTTACTTTGTATCGATGCTCGGTCTGCCGATGACGTTTGGCGATGTATTGCCTGCCCTTCCGGAAGAACGCGTCGACATCATCCGCCGCTGCTTGCCGGTGCTCGACATTCATCCAATGGATGTGCGCCGCCATGTACACGATATGCGCGTGCTGACAATTAACTTAAATGTAGAGCTGCCGTTTGAAAGCTATACTGTACTGGATGTATTCAA
>JAFQPV010000130.1 GCA_017411585.1 Clostridia bacterium
ATCAGTACTACGCCGATGTTCTCCGCTCCGAAAGCGGCACCAATACGGCATACGGTATCGTGAATATGACGGATACCAACCACGACTATGAGGACGCAAAGCGCGGCGTGATGATGACGGGCAACCGTGATGTCATTGTGTTGCAGGATGAAATTACAGCCAAGGCAGCGTCCGAATATTACTGGTTTGTAAACTGCAACGCTGAAATCACCATCGCGCCGGACGGTAAGAGTGCGCGTTGGGAGTATGAAGGCGATAAGATGCTCGTGCGTATCACGCAGGGCCCGGCAGATGCGAAATTTGAAATTATGCAGACGAAGCCGCTGCCGACTTCTCCGGACCCGGAAATTCAGCCGGATATTCCGGGACACAAAATGTTTATCCATATTACAAATCAGCAGCAGCTTAATTTGACGGTTGAATTTGTACCGCTCAAGGAAGGTGAGGGCATCCCGGTACCGCAGCCGATTGTGCCGCTTGCAGACTGGAGCGTAGATGGAAGCACGCAGAAGACAACCAGCCAGACGCTTAACGATGTCGTTGCACTCAAGGTGGATAACCCGAACGCATTTGCGCGCGGTGCAAAGACATATGTAGATACAAACAACTTAGACATTAAGCCGATTGTGCAAAACGGCAGAACGCTCGTTCCGGTACGCTTTATCTCCGAAAATATCGGTGCAACTGTATCCTGGGACGATGCAACACAGACCGTTGGCATCAAGACCAAGGCAAAGTACATTACGCTGCAGCTTGGCTCGGATCAGATGATGGTTGACGGCAATGCAGTCACCTTGGACGTACCTGCACAGGAAATCGGCGGCAGAACACTCATTCCGCTCCGCGCACTTGTGGAAGCGCTCGGCAAGGAAGTGTTCTGGGATGACAGAGGACTTATCCTCATCACAGATGATCCGGTAACCTATGACGCGGAAAAGATTAACAAAATCATTGATTTGTTGGATATTCGCGTACAGGCGGACGGCAAGGAAATCAAGTTCTTCGACAGTGAAGTATACGACTACAATGTGGAAATCGCCAAGGGTGCAGCAGCACCGACCATTTCGGTAATTTCCGATAAGGAAGCAGTTGTAACACAGGGGAGTCCTGCAACTGTGACGATTGACGGCAAGACCTATACCTTTAACTTTGTGGAAAATGCATTTGAAGGCGTAATCGGTACCGGCTCTGACAGCGTTCCGAAAACACTCTTAGTTTCCGTGAAGAATGCAGGTGCACTGCCGACCTACCAGACCTATTTGGACATCAAATCGGCAGCAAGCTCGATTGATTGGTCCGAAAAGTATCCGATGACCGGTACTTACGACGGTATCATCAGTGAAGAAACGCAGAACCGCTGGTCTGCAAACGGCGTTGGCAGCTGGATGCTCTATGACCTCGGTGAAGTAAAGACGTTGCACTCTGTAGCAATTTCCGGCTACAAGGCACTTTCGAGAAGCTATAAGTTTGATATAGAGGTTTCGGCAGACGGTGTAAACTATACAAAGGTTTGCTCGGAAGCACAGACAACACTCGGTGTTGACAGAAATGTATTCAAGCTTGGTGATGTACAGGCACGTTTCGTTCGCGTAACAGGCGTATATTCGTCCAACTCCACATGGATTGGTATTTCCGAAATTCGCTTCTACGACAGCGAGCAGATGGAAAAAGATGACCAGAGTGCTTGGAATCATTACTTCTACACCAGCTCGATTAACGCAATGGTTGGTCAGCAGATGCAGCTTGCGGTTGAGGGTAAGAGCAAAAACGGTAAGTTTGTAGCAGTTAACATTACGGATGTGAAGTTTACTTCCGATGATCCGGAGGTTGCAAGCGTGGATGCAAACGGTGTCGTAACCTTAAAGAAGGTCGGCACAACAACGCTTCGCGCAGAATATGAAAGCTACGGTGTGAAAACCTACTCGACGGTTGCAGTGAATGTTGAGCCGTTTACAGAGTAAAGCAAAGCAGAAAAAACCTTTCCTCGGAAAGGTTTTTTTCTCTGTACTTTTTAATCCTGTTATGCTATACTATACCTAAATAAAGGAGCGTGGAATTATGCGTAAGCAAGTGATAGATACAATTGAAAAGGAAAAGCTGATTGTCATTGTCCGCGGCGTG
>JAFQPV010000131.1 GCA_017411585.1 Clostridia bacterium
TCCACCAGCATCGCCGCAAGAGATAGGCTTTCTGCCATTGTAGAGCACGCACCGTACAACCCAAAGAACGGGATGCCCGTATCGCTAAGTGCATAATGTGTGCCGCAGCACTGATTTAAAAGGTCTCCAGCAAAGACATAGTCCACATCCTGCATACTTTTTCCCGACTTGGAAATCAGCTTCTGCAGCGTGTTTTTTTGCAGCTTACTCTCTGCTCGTTCCCATGTTTTTTCATCATATAGGTCATCCGTCAGAATTTCATCATAATAGCTTGAAAGCGGTCCTTTGCCTTCCTTGGTTCCTGCAATGCACGCCGCTTCGACAATATGAACCGGATTTTGCAACTTTACCGTAGCTTTGCCCATTCTTTTATTCTTCACGGTAAATCACCTCGCTAAATTTCCGTCTTCCAAAAACCGTGCTGATTGCAAAATGCGTAAACTGCAAGCGGTTTATCACCCTCAGCGAGAAAAAAGGTTGCTACAGGCTCTTTTTGCTTTTCCAGATTTAATCGCTGACAACCCTTTTTCGTTTGCAAATAGATAAAACCAATGCTGTGCTCCTCCGTCATCGGATGCTGAATCTTGCCGACGCCGACCTTGACTTGATTTTCGGACACATCCACAACCGGCAGGTGCTTTTCTTCAATTTCCTTAGATGTGTGCGGCTGCATAAGCGAAAGCTTTTCACCACAGCACAGAATTTCTTCTTCCTTCGTTTTGCCGCGGATGACCTCGATAATATGGTCACAGTGGTCACCTAAATAAAACTTCGGTTCTTTTCCCATGCTTACTCTCCTTTACACTGCGGCTTGTCACATGCGGAATATGGCGTCATTTCATAGCGCAAAAACTGACCCTGCACCGCATCGCATACCGGACATTTGCCCGGCACCTCTTTTCCGGTGTGTATATGACCGCAATTCTGGCACATCCACACTGTCTCTGTTTCCGAAGCAAACAATTCATTGCGCTCTAACAAATCCGCAAATGCGCCAAATCGGTCAGCGTGTACTTTTTCAATGTTTGCAATCATAGTAAAAGCAGCAGCAATTTCCGGATAGCCCTCCTCCTGCGCTTTTTGCGCGAAGGACGGATATACATTTTCGTATTCGTCAGTTTCACCGTGCTGCGCAGCGCGCAAAAGGCGACCTGCATCATCATAATTGTCAATCGGGTAATCGCCGGTAATTGTAATTTTTTCACCGGTCATTTGCTTTAAAAAGTCGTAAAACACCTCAGCGTGCTCACGCTCCTGATTCGCTGTGTACAAAAACACATCACGCAAGACCGGCAAATTCATTTCATTCGCTTTCTGCGCCGCAATCGTATAGCGGTTTCTCGCCTGGCTTTCACCTGCAAATGCGCGCATCAAATTGGTTCTAGTTTCGCTCGACTTAAATTCTACCATAATTCTATCTCCTTTCTGTTACATATCAATATTTTTTCGCTTTTTTTCGTAAAATTATTCATAATCCTTGTTGATTTGTTTTTTTATTTATAGTATCATTAAACCAAATGAAAGGAGTGAGCTTATATGGAATTATACAAAGACAAAAACGCACCTATAGATGCGCGTGTAGAGGATTTGCTCTCTAAGATGACCTTAGAGGAAAAAATCGGTCA
>JAFQPV010000132.1 GCA_017411585.1 Clostridia bacterium
AAAGGAAGATGCGATGCATCTTCCTTTTTTATAGACAAATGAACTTTTTCGGCGTTGCGCCAGTCTGTGCTTTGAACTGGCGGATGAAATGGCAGGTGTTGGTGTAGCCGCACAACTGTGCAACCTGCTCGACGGAGTATTCGCGGCTTAAAAGCATAAATTTTGCATGCTCTATGCGGCATGAGATTAAATCCTGCTTTGGCGATATGCCGAACAATTGCTTATATGCATCATAAAATGCAGAGCGGCTCATTTGTGCAAGCTTTGCCATATCTTCTACTTCCCAGGGCTCTGTGTATTGGAGCAGTACGGTTTTACGCACATCCTCTAAAAGCATTCGTGTGCGCTCGCTTAGCGGCTTATCTGTCGGATGCAATGCGTTGCGTGTCAGTGTGAGCAAAAGCTCGGTGATTTTTGCCTCGTAATAATCTTCGGAAAATTCGTTTGCTTGCTGAAATTCGCGTTCCATACCGCGCACGATGTCCGTGATGGCGAAGCCGTTGGTCGGGTAGTACACCTGATTAAAACTCAGCTCATATTTTTCCATTTTCTCTGTTAAATCTCCTTGCAGATGAAACCAGTCGTGCAAAAGCACATTGTCCGGACTGGAAAAGTGCTGTGCTACGAATTTGTTGTATAAAATACAAGCACCCGGCTGTACGGCGATGTCACAGTAGCTGCTGTGCAGTACGGCAGGCGAGAGAAAATGTAAGAATATATATTCATTTCCGGTATCCGGACGGTGGAGGGTAAATCCTTGCTTTTCCGACCATTGAGATTTGATGTGTGTGATTTTCATGTGTGTCACCTCGATAAGTATTGTAGCGGATTTTGGACAAAAGGTCAATTCTTTTCTATAAAATGCTATTTAAAAATATGCTTATGTTTGATAAACTGAAGCAAGAAAATGAAAATAGGGAGAGGATGATATGCAAATTTACAGAACGGAGTACCCGAATCCGCAGTTTGAACGTGCGGCCTGGCTTTGTTTAAATGGTGAGTGGGAATTTGAAATAGACCACGGTAAATCCGGCATAGACAGAAAACTCTATGAAGCGGATGCACTTTCGGGCATAATCAATGTGCCCTTCTGTCCGGAGAGTGACCTTTCAGGTATCGGCTATAAGGATTTTATGAAATGTGTATGGTACAGAAAAGAAATTGATATTCCAAACGCGTGGCAGGGAAAGAACGTTGTTTTGAATTTCGGCGCAGTAGACTATCACGCCATAGTATTTGTCAACGGACAAAAGGTTGGAGAGCACATGGGCGGCTATACTGCGTTTTCGTTCGATATTACTGCATATTTAAAGGAGAGCAGTAACGTAGTGACTGTTTGTGTATATGATGACTTGCGCAGCGGCAATCAGCCGGCGGGCAAGCAGTCGTATAAGGCACATTCTTTTGGGTGCTTTTATACGCGCACAACCGGAATTTGGCAGAGTGTCTGGCTTACAAGCTACGATAAGGTGTGCGTAAAGCGTATGAAAATGTATCCGGATGTTGATGCGTGTGCACTGGATATGGAACTGCTTTTGGATGGCGCGGTCGCAGATGTCGGTGTAAAGGTAGAAGCTTTTTATGAGGGTAAGCCGGTCGGTGGGGTAGAGTCAAAGGCATCGGATGTGGCAAACCGTATGCTTCATATTGACCTTTCCGAAAAGCATCTTTGGGAAATTGGACGCGGTAGGCTCTACGATTTGGTAATTACTGTCGAGAAAGACGAAAAGGTATGCGATTGCGTAAAAAGCTACTTTGGTCTGCGTAGCCTCGGTATGCAGGATAAGATTTTAACACTCAACGGCAAAAAGTATTTTGGTCGATGGGTGCTTGACCAGGGCTTTTATCCGGATGGGATTTATACTGCACCGACAGAGGAAGCACTCAAAAACGATATACTATCCGCGCAGCAGCTCGGCTTTAACGGGGCAAGGCTGCACGAAAAGATTTTCGAGCCACGTTATTTGTATTGGGCAGATAAGCTTGGCTTTGCTGTGTGGGGTGAGCACGCAAACTGGAATTTTAAACTTCGTGATTACGGTCAACTGCATCGCTTTTTGCCGGAGTGGCTTGAAGCGGTAGAACGCGATTTTAATCATCCATCCATCGTGGGCTGGTGCCCGTTTAATGAAACTTGGGATTGGAGCGAGCATTTTGGCGCGCCGACGGTTGCACCGTGCACTGAAATCTTTACCTCGATTTATCAGGCGACAAAAATGTACGATTCCACAAGTCCGTTTATTGATGCGAGCGGCGGCTTTCACGTGATGACAGATATTTATGATATTCACGATTATGAGCAGGATGTAGATGAATTTAAGCGCCATTACGGCAATGGAGACGATTTTTACGAAACCTTCCCAAATCGCCAGCAAAGAAACGGCGAACCGTTCTTTATGAGTGAATACGGCGGCATCAAATGGGATGCTGTTTCGGGCAATGACCGCACGGTCAGCTGGGGCTATGGCAACGCCCCAAAAACGGAAGAGGCGTTTATCGAGCGTTATCGCGGGCTTACGAATGCGCTTCTGGATAATCCGTTCCTTTTGGGATTCTGCTACACACAGCTTTACGATGTAGAACAGGAGAGAAACGGCTTAATGACCTACGAACGCAAGTTTAAGTTTGACCCGCGTGTTTTCTGTGAAATCAACACGAGAAAATCTGCCTGCGAGGATGAGTGGTAGTTTATCAAAAGATATGCTTTCATGCAAAAGTGTACGGATATTATGAAAAAGTACCATCCGGATGCGACAATCTTCTTTAACAGCGGTGGCGCCAATCCGAAAAAAACGGAATTTCATGCGTACCAGTCGCATTTTGAAATGGAGGATTTGCCAACGGCGTGGGGCGGCTATGACAAGCTGCCGCTGCGTGCGAAGTTTTTTGCCAATTCCGGAAAGCATTTAATTGGCATGACGGGAAAATTCCATCTGGACTGGGGTGAGTTTGGCGGTTTTAAGTCTGGCGAGGCACTCAAGTATGAGGTTGCTACAATGGCAATGTACGGCGCTGGCGCGTCCGTTGGTGACCATATGCATCCGG
>JAFQPV010000133.1 GCA_017411585.1 Clostridia bacterium
ATACAATGTAAAGACGGCGCACCCGCGCCTTTTGGTGCGCGATTGGGCAGCAATGCGCGAAAAAATCAACACAAGCTACGAAGCGAAGATGATGTATGCAAGCATCAAGAATTTTGCCGACAGTTGCCTTGCAAGCGATGTGCCCGAATACAAGCAGGGCGCAACCGGCAACGCACTTGCGGTCGGTCGAGAGGGCAAAAAGCGCATTATGTGCCTTGCCTTTGTTTATAACATCGAGCAGGACAAGCGTTATTTGTACGATGCCTATGATGAAATGCTTCTGATGGGCGAATGGCAGGATTGGAGCGCAATCAGTGCTTATCTTGCAACGGGCGAAATTATGCTCGGCTTTGCGTGTGCGGTCGATTGGCTCTATGATGGCTTGACGCAGACGCAGCGCGATACGATTTATAAGATTTTGGAAGAAAAAGCACTGACGGTTTTGATTCACCATTTTGAAAAGCCGGAGGATTCGCCGTTTTATAACGAATTTAACTGGAACTCCGTATGTACCTCGGGCGCGCTCGGTGTGGCGCTTGCCTATGCAGACGAGCATCCGGAGGTTTGCGAGTATATCATTGAAAATTGCTTAAAGTATCTGGAGCTGATTCCAGATTCCTATACGGCAGACGGCGGCTACGAGGAAGGCAATATGTACTGGAATCTCGGTACGGCGCATATGGTCTATGCAATTGATATGCTGGAAAATGCATTCGCAGACGGATTTGCGCTTGATGAGAAATACAATTTCGGCGATATGGAATGCTTTAAAAATACCGGTGATTTCCCGATTTATTTCAACGGTGGTGTCGGTCGTTTCAACTACGGCGATGCAACCGTCGGCTTTAACGACCCGGGTGTGCTGTACTGGCTGGCTGACCGCTATGCTAAGCCGGAATATGCAGCCTATAGAACGCGTCAGCAAAAGCAGGGAAGCTGGGGCGCACCAAGCCATTATTCGCTGCATGGCTTAATTTCATACAATTCTGCGCAGGAGAGCGCCGATGCAACGGATTTGCCGCTCGATAAGTTCTTTAAAGGCGAGGGCAACGGCTTTAACGGCATTTCGATGCGCTCTTCTTGGGAAAATGATACCGCGCTGTATACGGCAATGCAGGGCGGCTACAACGGCATTACGCACGCGTATTTGTCGCTCGGTACCTATGTGGTCGATTATCGCGGCGAGCGCTTTGTAAAGCAGCTCGGTGAATATAATTATAATGTGTCCGGCACGAAGGACACGATTTACTACAAGCGTGCCGAGGGCAACAACTGCCTTGTGATGAATCCGAATGCAGAAAAGGACCAGAACAGAACAAGCGTGCCGCTTGTGCGCAGCGGCGCAAGCGACAATACGGCATTCGGTATTCTGGATATGACATCGGTCAATGACGATTATGTTTCTGCATACCGCGGACTTATGCTGACGGCCAACCGCAACCGCGTGCTTGTACAGGATGAGGTGAAGGCGAAAGCACCTTCCGAATTTTACTGGTTTGCCAACACAGAGGCAAGTGTTAAGCTTGCGCCGGACGGCAGGAGTGCACTGTTGGAGCTTGGCGGCGAGCGGATGCTCGTGCGTATGGTTAAAGCACCGGCGGATGCAAGGTTTGAGCTGATGGAGCGTATGTCCGTGGTGGAGGGCGTATTAAACACGGTTTCCTCCGGTAGTAAGCTTGCAATTCATATGCAGAATGTAACCGATTTAGAGCTTTGCGTAGAATATGTCGGCTTGAAGAGCGGTGAGGGCATCCCTGCTGCTTGGAATTATGTGCCGATGGCACAGTGGAGTGCGGAGGATACCGGTAAAACCACCGTTCAGCTTGCAGGCACAGATGTGCTTTTGAAAATCGGTAGCCCAAACGCGATTGCGAAGGGCGAAAAAACCTATGTCGATACAAATAATTATGAGGTTGTACCGTTTACGGAAAACGGCAGAACGCTTGTGCCGGTGCGCTTCATTTCCGAATCCTTCGGCGCGAAGGTTGGTTGGGAGGAAGCGACGCAGACGGTCAGCGTAAGCTATGATGCCAAGGAAATCAAATTGGTCATCGGCTCGAATCAAATGCTTGTAAACGGCAATGCCGTAACGCTCGATGTGCCGGCAAATACCTATAATTCCAGAACCTTAATTCCGCTCCGCGCACTGGTAGAAGCGCTCGGTAAGCATGTGTTCTGGGATGACAGAGGCCTTATCATCATCAGCGATGTGCCGACGGCATATTCGGCAGAGGTAATTAACCGTTTTGTTACAGAGTTGAATGTGCGTCTGTTTGCAGATGGTAAGGAACTGTCCTTCTTTGAGGCAGACCGTTATGCATATGCGCTTGATGGTGGCATATGCCAAATCAG
>JAFQPV010000134.1 GCA_017411585.1 Clostridia bacterium
CACACCGTTATTGGTCGGATGCTTTGAAAAAAGAGAAGGCGCAGGCAAGGCGTTTATGATTGTCAATCAGCAGGACTGGGCAGAAGCGCTTGATTCGGTTGTGAAAATGAAAATATCGGGCAAGGTGACAAAGTATTGTGATGGTGAAGCCGAAGAATCGGAAGGCAGAAACGGCGTTTATGAATTTAACATAGCGCAGGGTGACGGGGTATTCGTAACTGTGGAATGAACTGGTTTCAAAACAATGGAGAATATCGGTTACTACTGCGAAGAATAGGAGGACAAAAATGAAAAACATATTTATTATGGGTGATAGCTATTCAACCTATGCAGGGCATAATCCGGAAGGGTATCACTGCTATTACAGCGACACGAGGGAGAGCGCACCGGTGGTTAAGGCCGTGGAAAAAACCTGGTGGAAAAGACTTGGACAGGAGAACAATCTCAATATTGTGATGAACGACAGCTTCTCCGGCTCGACTGTTTGCAATACGGTCAGAGAAGCGCTTTCGGTGGAGTCGTCGTTTGTCAGCCGCATGGATAAGTACATAGCGGAAAAGTTTTTTGATGATAACAAAATTGATACGATGCTGATTTTCGGCGGCACAAACGATTCGTGGATTGATGCACCGATTGGGGCGTTGCAGTATTCGGATTGGACGGATGCAGATTTAAAGTGCGTGTTGCCTGCATTTTGCTATCTTATTGCTAAAGTGAAAAGGTTGGTAGCGGATGTATTGGTCATCTTAAATACCGATTTGAAACCGGAAATTACGAATGGTTTTATCGCAGCCTGCGAGAAAAATGGCATCCGATATTTGTGCCTTAAGGAAATTGACAAAGAAAATGGACACCCGACGGAAAAGGGGATGCAGCAGATTTGTGCGCAGGTTGCGGCTTGCTTAAATTACAGATAAAACGTATATAATAATTCATATATCAAAATCAGTAAATATCAAGTGCAGCATAAAAAGGAGACAGCATATGTGTACCGCAATCAGCTATAAGACAAAAGCGCATTATTTTGGAAGAAATCTGGATTTGGAGCGTGGATATAATGAAGGTGTTGTCATTACACCGCGCAAGGTGATGTTGCCGTTTCGGCATATAGAGCCGCTTTTAGAGCATTATGCGCTCATCGGTATGGCGACGGTAGTTGACGGCTACCCCTTGTATTTTGAAGCGACAAATGAAAAGGGACTCAGTATGGCGGGCTTAAACTTCCCGGGTAATGCATTTTATCCGCCGTATGTCGAGGGGAAAGTAAATATTGCGCCGTTTGAACTGATTTTGTATTTTTTAGGATTATGTGACAGTGTACAGGCGGTGAAAAAGCTTATACGGAATATCCATATTGTGCATACGCATTTTAGTGAAAGGCTCCCGGCATCGCCATTGCACTGGATGATTTCGGATTCAGAGGTATCTATTGTGCTGGAATGCACTAAGGCAGGGCTGCAAATTTATGAGAATCCGTATGGTGTGCTGACCAACAATCCGACCTTTGATTTTCATTTGAGCAATATCAATCAGTATATGGGTATGCATGCCGGAGTTGCGGAAAACGAGTTTTCTGCACAAGCACCGATGCAGAATTTCAGTCTGGGACTTGGGGCATTTGGCTTGCCCGGAGATTTTTCGAGCGCATCCCGATTTGTAAAGGCGACCTTTGTTAAAGAAAAGTCCGTTTGCGATGGAAGTGAGGCTGAAAGCGTCAATCAGTTTTTTCATATACTGCGCTCGGTTGCGATGCCGAAAGGATGCGTAAAAACCGCCGACGGCGCATACGAATATACAAGGTATTCTTGTTGTTGCAATACGCAGGCGCAGGTGTATTACTATACAACGTATGAGAATGCCACTGTGCGCAAAGTAGCTATGCATAGCGCAGATTTGTCGGAAAACCATGTGTTTTTTTATCCGATGGAGGCATAAAAAATGGGGGTATGTATGAAATGAATGCAATAGTAATTTACAAATCTAAATACGGCTCCACAAAGGCATATGCCGAGTGGATTGCTGAAGAACTCGATTGCAGAGCCGTGGATGCAAAGACGGTAAAGCCTGCGGATTTGCAAGGCTACGATACAATTGTATATGGCGGCGGTCTGTATGCGGAAATGATTGCCGGCGTGAGCCTGATTACGAAGAACTTTGATAAGCTGCTGGATAAGAGACTGGTGGTGTATACCACGGGACTTACGCCGATAGATTGTCGTGAATACTATGATAGAATGGTGCTTGAAAAGAATTTTAAGCCGCATATGATGGAAAAAATCAAAGTGTTTAATTTCTTGGGTAAAATGATTATAGAGGAGCTGAGCCTGCCGCACAAGGCAGCAATTATTGCGCTTAAAAAGCTGATGTCCGGCAAGGAGAATCCGTCGGAAATGGAAAAGCTATTAATCAAGCTTTGCGATGAGAGCGGCGATTTTACGGATAGAGCGGCAATTGCGGATTTAGTCAGTTATGTAAAAGGAGAATAAATAAAATGCGGTGGAAGGGCGAACACTTGCCTGCGTTCCACCGCATTTTATTTCTGCAAAGGCAAGCTGCATTTGGAATTTGTCTTTTTGCTGGGATTTCGTCAAAAAATAGCGAGAATTTATAGACTTTTGCAGTGAATACATGTTATAATGTCACCATATCGGGAAGAAGAGGTGTGACTATGCAAAAGCGTTTTTGGAGTGTGCCGATAGAAGCAGAGCGCGGTGTTTATCATGATATAATTCCGCTGTTTGTCGGTATGGAGCATTGCTTGCCGACCAATACGTTCGGTCCGCGTATACGACAATATTATCTTTTACACTATTGTATCAGCGGAAAGGGATCATTTATAAAGCACGAAACGGGCGAGACCTATCCGGTATCGGCGGGGCAGTTTTTTACAATCTGTCCGGAGGAGGCTACAACCTACGCCGCAGACCCGGAGGATCCGTGGGTATATGTATGGATTTCGTTTTCCGGTAGCCTTTCAGAAAAGTTTTCGTCCATTGCGCTGGTTGTGGATTATCCGGAGGATACCTTTTTGAAAATTGCCGAGGCTGTGAAAACGAATGCGGTCAGCGCTCAATACTGTGCGGCGGCGATTTTTGAAATTATGCATCATTTGTTTTTTAATGCACAGCAGCCGCTGGATGTGACCGGACAGGTGCGCCGCTATATTAAGCTAAACTATATGGAAGATTTGTCTGTGGAGGAAATGGCACAGCGGTTCGGTTTGAACCGTCGGTATCTTTCCAGACTTTTTAAAGAGCGCTACGGTGAATCCGTGAAGGAATGCATTGTGCATGTGCGTATGGAAAAGGCAAAGGAGTTTTTGTCTTCTGGGCACAGTGTGTCTGAAGCGGCGCTTTTATCGGGTTATGGCGATGTGTTCAATTTTTCAAAAATGTTTCGAAAAACCGTTGGTGTTTCTCCGGCGGCCTATAAAAAAAGCCCTCGTTAGAGGCGTCTTCAGTTAGGGATAAAACGCCTTAAAAAGCAATATTTTGGCAAATAGCTGTGTTAAAAACGACCGAAATCCGCAAGGATGTCGGTCGTTTTTGCCTTGCTCTTTATCCAAACTATTACCTTTTAAGGTGCTTGTGGCAGTTTTAGACGAGGAATTTTGTCGGAAAGAGGAACATAAAAATCAGCATCATACTTGCGTATAATGCTGATTTTTTGTGAACTATTTTCGGTAAATTACCGACTAAAACCGATTTCTCCCTAAGTGAAGGCGCCTTTGAGAGCTTTTTTTGGTTTTTGGCAAGGTATTGGTTCGCGGGCGGCTGAAGACCAAGCATATCTGACGCGGAAACAAAAACATTCGGAAAATTGGTTTTTGTGAAGCTTTTATGAATTTTTGTGTGTTGATATTGTAAATTCTACTTATATACTTTAAAATAGGTATATTCATTTTGAAGGGAAGTGATGGATTTGATAAAGCGGCTTGCAAAGAGTATTCGGGAGTATAAAAAAGACTCGATTTTAGCGCCGATTTATGTATCCATAGAGGTCATTTTAGAGGTACTGATTCCATTGCTGATGGCGACACTGATAGATGATGGTATTGATGTGGGCAATATGCATCATATTGTGAAGATAGGACTGATTTTAGCAGTTTCCTGCGTTTTTTCACTGGCGTTCGGCGTACTTTCGGGGCGCAGCGCGGCTAAGGCGTCGGCGGGATTTGCAAAGAATTTGCGTCGCGACACCTTTTATCGTGTACAGAACTATTCTTTTTCAAATATCGACAAATTTTCAACAGCAAGTATTGTAACGCGACTGACAACGGACATTACGAATTTGCAAAATGCGTATCAGATGATTATTCGTATTGCGGTGCGCGGCCCGATGATGCTGATTTTTTCTTTTGCGGCGGCAATTTTTGTTAATGGAAAGCTTTCGACGATTTTTCTTGTGCTGATTCCTGTGCTGGCACTTGGGCTATATTTGATTATGTCCAATGCGCATCCGATTTTCGGACGCGTATTTAAAACGTATGACCGTTTAAACAATGTTGTGCAGGAAAACCTGCGCGGTATGCGTGTTGTGAAGGCATTTGTGCGCGAGGACTATGAAACCAAAAAGTTTACCGATGTTTCGGACAGTATTTATAAGGATTTTTCTAAGGCAGAGCGTCTTTTGGCGTTTAATGCACCGCTGATGCAGAGCTGTATGTATGCCTGTATTTTGCTGATTTCCTGGATTGGTGCACGCTTGATTGTCGGCGGCAGTATGACAACGGGTGAATTGATGAGCTTTATTACTTACGGCATGCAGATTTTGATGAGCTTGATGAATTTGTCCATGATTTTCGTTATGGTCGTGATTTCCCGTGCTTCTGCGGAGCGTGTAGCAGAGCTTTTGGACGAGGAGAGCGATATCCAAAATGGTGAAAACCCGATTGAGGACGTGAAAGATGGCTCAATTGTATTTGAAAATGTAAATTTCGGTTATAAGAGAAATATTTGCCTGCACGATGTAAATTTGTCGATTACATCCGGTGAAACCGTAGGTATCATCGGTGGTACAGGCAGTGCCAAGTCGACCTTGGTGCAGTTGATTCCGCGACTTTACGATGTAAGTGAAGGTAGTGTCAAAGTCGGTGGTGTAGATGTACGAGACTATGATTTAACGGTGCTGCGCGACAGTGTTGCGATGGTGCTGCAAAAAAACGAGCTTTTCTCAGGCACAATCAAAGAAAACTTGCGCTGGGGCAACGCGGAAGCGAGCGATGCAGAAATCGAGCGCGTTTGTAAGCTTGCGCAGGCAGATGAATTTGTGCAAAAAATGCCGGACAAGTATGATACCTACATCGAGCAGGGCGGCAGTAATGTTTCCGGCGGGCAGAAACAGCGTTTATGTATCGCGCGTGCGCTTTTGAAAAAGCCGAGAATTCTGATTTTGGACGATTCGACCAGTGCAGTCGACACAAAAACGGATGCGCTGATTCAACGTGCGTTTGCCGAAGAAATTCCGGACACAACGAAAATCATCATCGCACAGCGTATCTCCTCTGTGGAACACGCGGATAAAATTATTGTGATGGACAATGGGCGCGTGGACGCAGTTGGTACCCATGAAACACTTTTGGATTCTAATGAAATTTACAAAGAAGTGTATGCATCTCAGGTAAAGGGGGTGAGCACCAATGCGTAATGCACCGCCGCCGAGACATATGCCCCGTATGCCGGGGCAGAAAATGGACTGGAAAGCGGCAAAACGCCTGCTTTCTTATATCACAAAGCACTATAAGCTACGCTTTGCGCTTGTGCTGCTTTGCATTTTGCTGAGTACGCTTGCCGGTGTTGCAGGCAGCCTGTTTTTGCAGGTGCTCATCGACGATTATATTACACCGCTTTTAGGCAATGCCAATCCGCAGTTTGCAGGACTTTTGCGCGCAATTGGCTGGATGGCAATGATTTATGCTGTCGGCGTACTGTCTGCGTGGATGCAAAACCGTATTATGGTGACGATTGCGCAGGGCGTTTTGCGTGACATCCGAAATGAGATGTTTGCGCATATGCAGGCCTTGCCGATTCGTTATTTTGACACGCATACGCACGGCGATACAATGAGTCGCTATACGAACGATGCCGACGCGCTTCGCCAGATGCTTGCGCAGAGCTTGCCGCAGGTATTTTCGTCAGCCATTACTATTGTAACGGTATTTCTTTCTATGTGTTTTACCAGTCTGCCGTTGACGGCTTTGGTGCTTGTGACGGTCAGCCTGGTTTTGGTGGTTACAAAAAAGGTTGCCGGCAACAGCGGCAAATTCTTTGCAAAGCAGCAAAAGGCACTTGGCGATGTCAACGGCTTTATTGAAGAAATGATTCAGGGGCAGAAGGTTGTAAAAGTGTTTTGCCACGAGCCGGAAGCGAAGGCGGAATTTGACCGCCGAAATGAGGCGCTTTGTGAAAATGCGACCAAGGCAAACTCCTTTGTGAATATTCTCGGTCCGATTAATAACAATTTAGGGCATTTGCAGTATGTGATTATCGCCATTGCAGGCGGTGCGCTGGCTGTGTTTACCAAGAGCATTTCCTTGGGTAAAATTGCGACATTTTTACAGCTTTCCAAGAGCTTTAATATGCCGATTAATCAGATTTCGCAGCAGATGAATTCGGTCGTGATGGCACTTGCGGGTGCGCAGCGTATATTTGAATTGATGGATGAAGCGCCGGAAGCGGATGAAGGTTATGTAACACTTGTGAACGCGAAAGAGGAAAACGGTGTGCTTACGGAAAGCGAAGAACGCACAGGGCTTTGGGCGTGGAAGCATCCGCATGCAGATGGCACCGTGACCTACACGAAGCTTTCGGGCGACGTGCGCTTCTATGATGTGGATTTCGGTTATGTGCCGGAAAAAACGGTACTGCACAATGTAACGCTTTATGCAGAGCCGGGACAGAAGGTTGCCTTTGTTGGCGCGACCGGTGCAGGTAAAACGACGATTACTAACCTAATCAACCGTTTTTATGATATTGCCGACGGCAAGGTGCGCTACGACAATATCAATATCAATAAAATCAAAAAGAGCGATTTGCGCCGTTCCTTAGGCATTGTGTTGCAGGATACGAATTTGTTTACGGGCACGGTTATGGAAAATATTCGCTATGGTAAGCTTGATGCGACAGAGGAAGAGGTTTATGCTGCAGCAAGACTTGCCGGTGCAGACGGATTTATTCGTCACCTGCCGCAGGGCTATGACACCATGCTTTCCGGTGACGGCAGCGGTCTTTCGCAGGGACAGCGCCAGCTTTTGGCGATTGCGCGCGCTGCGGTTGCCAATCCGCCGGTTATGATTTTGGACGAGGCGACCTCCAGCATTGATACGCGCACGGAGGCGATTGTGCAAAGGGGAATGGATTCATTGATGCACGGCAGAACCGTGTTTGTCATTGCACACAGACTTTCTACGGTGCAGAATTCGGATGTGATTATGGTTTTGGAAAATGGTCGCATCATCGAGCGTGGCACCCATAAAGCACTCATTGCCGAAAAGGGGAAATACTATCAGCTGTATACTGGTGCATTTGAATTAGAATAATAAAAAGAGGGATACTTCAAAAGAAGTATCCCTTAGTTATTTTACTTTACGCTTTTACGGCAGTGGCCTCCTCAATAGCAACTGTAAGCAGTTTTTCTACATGCTCTGCATTTGTTGTGCCGGAGAGCACAAGCTCACTGATTAAAATCTGCTTGGAATTGGAAAGCATTTTGCGTTCGCCGGTCGAAAGACCTTTGATTTTATCGCGCAGCATCAGGCTTTTTACCACATCGAGCACCTTATAGATGTCACCACTGCGTAAAAGCTCCATATTATCGCGGTAACGCTTGTTCCAGTTTGTATCATCATGAACAATTTCGCCCCCGATGGCATCTAAAACCTTTTGACCTTCTGCTTTCGTAATGATATCACGCACGCCGATTTCCTTTAGCTTTTTAATCGGAAGCATTACCTTCATATCGCCGGCAGGCAGGCGTAAAATATAGTACGCATGCTTTTCGCCGAGGATTTGCTGTTCTTCAATCGCCTCGATTGTGCCTGCGCCGTGCATCGGATATAAAATTCTGTCACCTATTTCGTAAGACATGCTGTCATCCCCCGCTACCCCTTGTAATCATTCCCTATTACATATAAAGTTTACCACATTTGAAAGAATTTGTCAAAATGATATTTTGATTTTTTTGCAGGGAAAATGAAAATATTTTGAAAAATTATGCGACTTTTTCGGCAATTCTAACAAAACATGGATTGGATGTTGTGTGAAAAAAAAGAAAAACCGGAGAGCGTTGTTGACAACGCTCGTTATAAAGCGCTTGGTTATCAGATGTGTACGCAAGTGTCCAAGCAGCTTTAAAGGAAGGGCGGGGGAATATTAAAAAAGCACACAGCATCCTACAAAGCAGGTGCTCTGTGCTTTTTTCTGTATTCACCGGCAGTAATGCCCAGTATTTTTTTGAATACGCGGCAGAAACTTTTTGTATCGGTAAAGCCAACTTTTTCAGAAATTTCTTCTATCGTCAGATCGCTACTTTGCAAATGCAGGCAGGCAATTTCGATTCTTTGCTGGTTTAAGGCGCTGTGGAAGGTTGCGCCGGTGATGTTTTTAAAAATAGTGCAGAAATTGCTTTTGCTGTAGCCGCATATATGGCTGACGGCGTCGATGGAGAGCGGCTCGGCATAGTCCTGATGGATGATTTCAAGCGCTTTTTCGATTTTGGAAAGATCCTGCAGATTTTTTGTATGTATATTTTTACTTTGTTGTATTGGCAAATGTTCGAGCATCAGCGCAGAAATCTGATAAAGATTACCGTGAATTTTCAACGTTGAAAATTCCGTAGGGTGTTCTCGCAAATGGAAGATTTCTTCAAACAAGTGCATCAAGGTAGTGCTTTCGGGTGGTGCGTCTGTCTTAAGGGAGTAGACTGTTTCAAACGCAGAGTGAATAAAAGGCTTGTAGTATTCGCCTAAAAAATTCGGACCGAGCATGAGGGTGAGGCTCTGTGCATCCGTGTTTTCTGAGCCGGGATATTCATGGGGTTCCAGCGGTAAAATTAG
>JAFQPV010000135.1 GCA_017411585.1 Clostridia bacterium
AATGCCGCCCAAAGCTGCATCTGTCGATGTAATGCGCACATTATCCATCATCACCCAGCTACCGTCATCCGAGCTTACGGAAAAACTAAAACGAACCTTAAACATGTCATACGGAGACAGGTCATAGCTGATTGTTTTTTCCTTTTTGCCGTCTGCATATACAACAGCCGTGCCTTCCTTCACATCAAATTCTATACGCATTGGTGTCCATCTCGCATAGGCGTATGACGGCTTGATGTTGACAATAGAGGAGTTGGATGTATCCGCCTTCATCAAACTCATATTCATTGTTGATGCACCCATACTGGATTTTACATCATATTCAATCGTAAAATTCGTAAGTCCGCTTGTCGGAAGCTGCTTTTCCACACGCGGCGTGCGTGTGCCCGGCTCGCCCACCGGATCACCGTGATATGCCTTGAGCACCTTGTTCTTTCCATCCTCATCGTACTCAACATATGCGCGCGGTGCATTTTTAATCGCGCCGGTTGTCCAACCGGTGGCAGTATACGGCGGCGCCTTCCCTACTTCATGTGCTTCAAAGTCATCATGCAAGATAACGGTAAGTGTCTCTTCTTCCGCCGCAAAAACAGCCGGCGAAATACACGAGCACAGCAGTACCGTACTTAAAAGCATACATAGCAATTTTTTCATAGAAAAACCTCCTTAAAGTTTATTGCTTAATTTCATTTTAGCATCGTTCACTTATACTGTCTAAACAAATTCGCACTTTTAAAATGTATGTTTTGTATAATTCACTGCATAACTCACCAGAAATCCTCGCCCCAAAAATGTCCGAATGTACAAATCGCTCGTCCAAAAATGCAAATACATTTTTTACAAATGAGACTATAATTGTACTTATAAGGCGCAAGAAACGGAATCAAATTATGAAGGAGACAAGTTATGTATAATATTGATGATGTAATCCTGAAAATTAAAAAGACTGTAACTTCGCACCATTTGGACAAGCCGGGCGCATATACACGCTGGCTGTGGCAAAACGAGGCCGGCACGCGCGAATTAGGCTTAAATGAATATGGCTGTGCAGATGCAGCCAATATCCTGTACACCATCGGTGAATTTCCGCACGATCCCATAGAACGCGCAAGCTGGGTTGAAATTATGCAGAATATGCAGGACGAAAAAACCGGTCTGTTTACAGAGACAACACATCATTACATTCATACAACAGCGCACTGCAGCGCTGCATTAGAGCTTTTTGATGCAAAGCCGAAGCATCCGTATCACGATTTAGAAATATACAAGAAAAAGGATGCGCTCTACGATTTGCTCGACAATTTAGGCTGGAACGATAACCCATGGCGCGATTCACACCGCGGCGCAGGTATCTATGCCGCATTTGCAAACGCAGGTCAAGTTACGCCGGAATGGAAAAAATGGTATTTTGACTGGTTCTGGGAAAATGCCGACGAAACAACCGGCTTCTGGAAAAAGGGCTGCGGCTTTAACCGTCCGATGTTTTTCTATATGGCAGGCGGCTTTCACTACTTCTTCAACCACGAGCACGCACATATGCCGATGCGCTATCCGGATAAAATTATCGACAGCTGTCTTGAGATGTATTATGACAACTCCATAAGCTACGACAATATCCAATTCGGCACAAAAACAGGCTTCATCGAAATCGACTGGATTTATTGCCTCACCCGCTCGATGCGCCAGACAACGCACCGCTTCGAGGAATGCAAAAAAGCACTTCTGGAGTTTACGGATACCTTCATCAAATTCTTAAAGGAAGTCGATGAAACCAAGGACGATGCCTTTAACGATTTGCACAGTCTCTTTGGTACAGTATGTGCGCTGGCAGAGCTGCAGCAGGCGTTGCCGGGGCATTTGGTTTCCGAAAAGCCGCTTAAGCTCGTATTAGACAGAAGACCATTTATTTAAAAAGGCAGGTGAAAACCAAAATGTATATTGATGATTTAATTTTAAAAATCAAAGAAACCGTGGATTCGCACCGTTTAGACAAGCCCGGTGCTTATGCACGCTGGATTTGGCAAACCGCGCCGGACGGCTCTACCGCTGACATTTCCGGCAGCAACAATATCGAAGAAGGCGCCGCGCGCGACCTCGGCATCAATGAATACGGCTGCGCAGACGCGGCAAATATTTTATACACCATCGGTTATTTTCCGACAGACCCCGATGAGCGTAAAAGCTGGGTAGAGGTTCTGCAAGGTCTGCAGGACCCGAAAACCGGTCTGTTTACGGAATTTACGCATCACCCGATTCACACTACAGCGCACTGTGCAGGCGCACTTGAGCTGTTTGATGCAAAGCCGAAGTATCCGTACTATGATTTGGAAAAGTACAAAGAAAAAGAAAACCTCTATGCCCTCTTAGACGGGCTGGATTGGACAAATCCTTGGCCGCAGTCGCATCAGGGCGCAGGCATTTATGCCGCATTTGCAAACGCAGGTCAGGCAAACAGAGAATGGGCAGAGTGGTATTTTGACTGGTTTTGGGAAAACGCCAGCCCGATTACAGGCTTTTGGAAAAAGGGCTATGAGGACAAGTCTGCACCGCACGCACAAATGGGCGGCGGCTTCCATTACTACTTTAACCACGAACACGCACATATGCCGGTGCGCTATCCGGAAAAGATCATTGATTCTTGCTTAGATATGTACCGTAACACAGAAATGAACGGCAGATTTGGGCGTATGATTGGTTTCTTGGAAGCGGACTGGATTTATTCCATTACCCGTTCGATGCGCAAAACACCGCATCGCTTCGAAGAATGCAAAAAGACACTGATAGAATTTGCAGAAAGCTTTTTGGACTTCTTAAATTCCATCAACCACAAAACAAGCGACGAATTTAACGATTTACATATGCTGTTCGGTACCGTATGTGCACTTGCAGAGCTGCAGCAAGCACTGCCGGGTATGCTCCGAACTGAAAAACCGTTAAAACTTGTGTTAGACAGAAGACCATTTATTTAATAATATAGCAATTTTAAGAAAAAAGGTGATATAAATGATTAAATTTGGAACCGGTGGCTGGAGAGCCGAAATTGGCAAAGACTTCAACATGGAAAACATCCAGAAGGTTGTGCAAGCACTCGCAATCTATGCAAAGCAGACCAAGCAGGACACGCTTCCGATTATTATTGGCTACGACAGACGCTTTTTATCAGACTGTGCTGCAAAATGGATTGCAGAGGTCCTGAGCGCGAATGACTTTGAGGTGCTTTTCTTAAACAGAAGTGCGCCGACGCCGCTGATTATGCACTATGTAAAGGCAAACAACCTTTACTTCGGCTTGGAGGTTACCGCATCGCATAACCCGTCGAGCTACAACGGCATTAAAATCATCATCAAAGAGGGCCGCGATGCACCACTTGAAGTCACCGCCGCATTGGAAGAAATTCTCGAAAAGCTCGAAGACGGCGATGTTGCCGCTTTAGACTTTGATGCTGCAGTCGAAGCCAAGAAAGTCAAGTATCTGAAAAATCCATTCAACCACTTTATTGACGATATTTTGGCGCTTTTGGACACCGATGCCATCCGTGAGCGCGGTCCGAGAATTCTGTTTGACCCGATGCACGGCTCGTCTGCATACCCGCTGATGGTTATCCTGCACACTGCACGTTGTACAGTGGATATCATCAACGGCAATCGCGATGCGTATTTCGGCGGCGATATGCCGGCACCGACTGAATCCACCTTAAAGACACTCGCTTCGAACGTAGTTCGCGGCGGCTATGATTTAGGTATCGGCGTAGACGGCGACGGTGACCGTCTCGGCATCATCGACAGTAACGGTCAGTATATCAATGCAAATGAAATTCTGACGCTTCTGTACTACTATTTGCATGAGCACAAGGGCTGGAAGGGTCCGGTAGTCAGAAACCTGGCAACCACCCATCTTTTAGATGCTGTTGCAGAGGATTTGGGCGAAAAATGCTACGAAGTACCGGTTGGTTTCAAATACATTTCGTCTAAAATTGACGAAGTGGATGCCATCTTGGGCGGTGAGTCCAGCGGCGGTTTGACCGTGCGCGGTCACATTCATGGTAAAGACTCCGTATATGCGGCTTCCCTCTTTGTGGAAATGATCAGCAAAACCGGACAAACACCGACACAGCTGATACAGACACTGCGCAAAAAGTACGGTACATACATTATGGTAGAAGAAAACCTGCGCTTCACACCGGAGATGAAGCAGTCGATTTCCGACCTCATCTTCAAGGACAAGAAGCTGCCGGAATTCTCACGCAAGGTTGTTCGCGTAAATTACGAGGACGGCTGCAAGGTTTACTTTGAGGACAATTCCTTCGTTATCTGCCGTTTCAGTGGTACTGAGCCGCTTTTAAGAATCTTTTCAGAAAGCAGCTCAAAGGACAGCGCAAAAGAATATATTTTAGACTGGAAAAAGTTTTTGAATCTGTAAAAGCATATCAAAACGGATGACCCGATTGGGTCATCCGTTTTAAATAGTATACGATTCAATTTCAATCCTTCGGATTTACAATATCGCGCCAAGCAAGGTCGCCACGTTCTACGCCGTGGATTAAAACCTCGGCTGTAGCAACATTTGTTGCAAGCGGAATGTTGTGCACGTCACAAAGTCTGAACAGCGCCGAAACATCCGGCTCGTGCGGCTGTGCAGTCAGAGGGTCACGGAAGAACAGGACAAGGTCAATTTCGTTATAGGCAATTCGCGCGCCAATCTGCTGATCACCGCCCTGCGGACCGGATAAGAAACGGTGAATGTCAAGCCCTGTTGCCTCGATTACCATACTGCCCGTCGTTCCGGTTGCAAATAAATTATGCTTTGCAAGTATACCTTTGTATGCAATACAAAACTCTACCATTAGTTCTTTTTTCTTGTCATGTGCTATCAATGCAATATTCATAACCGCACCCTTCCTTTCGTTGTTCATACGCAATACTTTATCATTATACACCACTATGCGGTTTTTTTCAACTAATTTTGCATAATTATCCAATTTTATTTTATAAGCTCCGCTTCCAGGGTGTAAAATATTCGATTTGTTCTTGCATCCTTTTCTGCGTGACACGAAAAATCCATTACGGTAAAGTAGCGCGCAAGCACTGCAGACAGCTCGGCGCCCAGCTTTGATGTCTCACTTTCACTTGCGCGGTCTCGCGCAAGTACGCTACGAATGCGCTGCGCAGCAAACCGAGCCGTCTTTCTCTGCGCGAAATAGTCCATCAGCATCTGATAAAATACAAGCTGTTTCATATACTTCGCTCCTCCCGTTGTCTTTTAGGCGCAACCGCCGTCACATTCAAACCGAAGAATCGCTCCAAAACAGAACGCTTTTCATGACGCATCAACGGCACAGCAAGCCCTTCAATGCGGTCACATATATTCTTGTATGCTCTGCCGGCAAGTGACCTTTTGCGCAGCACCGCCGCATCACCGCGATTTGTTGATACGATAATGCTCTCATCATCCACCACAGTCCCCAAAATCTGTAATGATAAAATATCTGCAACCTCCTGCGGCGAAAGCATATTCCCCCGACTTACCATTTTCGGGCGAATCCGGTTAATAATCAGCCGAATTCGCTCCTCTGCCATACCGCCAGCAGTTAAAAGACCGATAATTCTATCTGCATCGCGCACAGACGAAAGCTCCGGCGTAACCACTACAATTGCCTCGTCTGCACCTGCAACTGCGTTTTTAAAACCTTGCTCGATGCCCGCCGGACAGTCGACCAGCACATAGTCAAACATCGATGCCAGCTGCGCGGTTAAAGCTTGCATTTGCTTTGGTGAAACTGCGTTTTTATCGCGCACCTGCGATGCCGCAATCAGATACAAATCCCGAAACCGCTTATCCCGTATAAGTGCCTGCTTTAAATCGCAGCGCCCCTCCACCAAATCGACCAAATCATACACGATACGGTTTTCAAGTCCCATCACAACATCCAAATTGCGCAATCCAATGTCTGCATCCACCAACGCAACACTGCGCCCAAGCTGCGCAAGTCCGGCGCCGAGGTTTGCCGTCGTCGTCGTTTTGCCGACGCCGCCCTTTCCCGACGTTACTACAATCACTTTTCCCATGCATTTTCCTCCTTCGTAAAACAAAAAAATTTACCGAAATCCATTTTAACAGACTTTCGGTAAATTCCTTGTCATATCCTGTCTTCACTTTTGTTCATTGTATTTGCGCAGTCGAATTTCGTCATCCGCAACGTATGCCAGCTCCGGATACGGCTGCGCCGTATACTGCGTGCCAGGTTTTTGACTGTAAAAATCGGCAATACGAATTTCAGACGGTGCAAGCTGCCATGCACATACAAATGCAGATGCATCACCGTTTTGCCCTGCCCACGCCGAGCCTGCGAGCTTACCGAGCACGATTATGCTGCCGCCGGCCTCCAGTCGCGCGCCGATATGCACATCGCCGATGACAGTTAAATCGCCTTGCGCCTGCACCAGCATTCCGCTGCGCACCGTACCGACATAAGTACGGGATAGGTCTGCAGCTTTCTCTTTCTCGCGACAAAGTCGAACACAGACCTCTCTCTTCAGCTTTTCTCCAAGCCGTTGCTCTAAACGCAGCCGGTCTATCTCACCTAGACTTGCCCCGGAAATTTCAATGACACTGTTTTCTCCAAGCAAATCCGCAAGCAAAACGATCTTTTCCTCAACAGCAGCACATACATACGCACACCGTTTTTGCACATCCGTTTCCTGCATAGGCGCAAAAGAAAACTTAAGTCCGTCACGTATGCCGCGTACCCGAAACGGCATCATTTTTTGAACCTCTTCACACAATTCGCTACGCTGCTTCAAAAGAATCTCTCCTCCGAATGTAAGAATAGGCTTATCTTAAAAGTGTTTGTGCCGGCGGTGTATAGCGCATATCTGTCTCCACCGCAAAGTATTTATCCATCACTGCTTTTGCAATCGGTGCAACATCCGAACCGGAATTACCATGCTCTACAACAATTGCAATTGCAATTTCCGGTCTGTCAAATGGTGCAAAGCCGACAAACACACCATTATCCGAGCCTCTTGCCACCTGCGCCGAGCCCGTTTTACCACCAACACGAATCGGATATTCTTCAAACACGCTGCTTGCCGTACCATCCTCAGTTACAGCGAGCATACCATTAAGCACCGCGTTAATATTCACATCCTTCATATTGATCTGCTCCACCATTTTTGGCTCTGTCGCATAAACAATACTGCCATCTACAGGTGAGCGCACACTCTTGATAATATGCGGCTCGTAGCGGCTGCCGCCGTTGACAAGTGTGCAAATATAGTTTGCAAGCTGCAACGGTGTCATCAAATTGTCAGACTGCCCAATCGCCGCCTGCAGCGTATCGCCCGGTTGCCATCTGCCACCGCCGTTTTTCTCGCGGTCCTCCGGTCCCGCCAGTCGCCCTGCCGCTTCCTCGCTCGCAAGCTCAAAGCCCGTGCGCTGACCGAAGCCAAACATCTTGCCGTATTTATTTAACGTTTCAATGCCCATCAACCTACCGGACTCGTAATAGTAATAGTTGCAGGAATTTTTGATTGCATCCGTAACCGTCTGTGGTCCGTGCGTTTGTCCCCAACGGCTTTTCCAAATCCAACAGCGCGGCTGGTAGTCCGGATAGTATTTATATACACCTTCATCTTCGATAACCGTATTGGGCGTAACTGTCCCGGATTCAAGTGCCGCAATCGATGTCAGCATCTTAAAGGTAGAACCCGGCGGGTAGGCTGCCGAAAGCGCTCGATTCCACAACGGCATATTCTCATCCTTCAAAAGCTGATTATAAACCTTACTAAAATTCGAAATATCATAGGTCGGATGCGATGCAATTGCCAAAACCTCGCCGGTGTTTACATCCATCACCACACCTGCACCGCAATAAGCATCGCCGCCGGATTTATACTTCGGGTCGCCGCCGCGTGCACGAATCTGCTCAATCGTTTCTGCAAGTGCCGTTTCCAAAGTCTCTTGCAGACCTGCATCCAGCGTCAGCGTTACGTAGTTGCCCTGCACCGGCTCAACTGTCAAATCCGACTGCACTTCAAAGCCGTTTTGTGTCTGCACAAGGCTGGCAGAGCCGTCCTCGCCCTTCAAATATGACTCGCATACCTTTTCAATGCCTTGCTTGCCAATCATATCGCTCATGCGATAGCCGTCGCCTTTAAGCTCTTCGTATTCCGTATCGGAAATGCGCCCGATTCTGCCCAGAATATGCGCCGCCATCGTCCCCCGACTGTAGCTGCGTACATATTCACTTGCGATGTTTACGCATTTATATTCCGCCTGACTTTCGCGGATTTTCGTCACCAATTCCATGCTGATATCACTTGCCATCACAAACGGCTCTGACACAGAAAAACCACGTTTTTCCATTTCATAGCGCACGCCGACAATTTTACGTGCTTCCTGCGGCGTATAAGACGGTGCGACATCATAGCGCTCCTTCAGCGCTTCAATCACCTGCGGCGCGGTAATATCCGCATCGTATTCCATACTCTTTTTAAAGCGCGCCTCCGCTTTTTTGATTTCCTCTATATCACTGTAGCTTTCCGAGAAATTAAAGGAAAACGGCTCTTCGGAAATTGGAAGAGAATCCGAAACCTCAGCCCCATCACTTTCAATCATATCATAGAGCTTGAGCAAAATGTCGTTTAATTCTTCAGCTTCCAAGCCAATACGCTGAATCTGTACACAATAGCCAACCTCGTTTGTAATCAGCGGCACGCCGTAGCGGTCATAAATCTCGCCGCGCGGCGCGGCAATGTTCATGCGGCGCATCTGCTTTTGTTGTGAAATCTTCAAAAACTCGTCACCATTGATAATCTGCATATTAAAAAGACGCACCACAAAAATTGCGCATACAATCACTACAAACACAATATACACCGTAAGTCTCGGTTTCTTATCCATGGGCGTCTCCTTTCATTCATTTTCGTAAAAAATGTTAATTCTGATTTATAAATGCATCCGCTATGCCGCGCACAGTCGGCATCATCAAAAGTCCTGCCAGCACAGTTAGAAGCGCTGACGGCAATACCGACCCCAAAAGCACCTGCCAATAATCCGACTGCTGCCAAAGTCCATAACACAAAATATAATAAAAAAACTCGTAAATAACCGCTGTAAAAAGCAAAAACAACAGCGTTGCCGCAAATTTTGCTTTAAACACATGCGGGCTAATCATTGTAATCAGCGCACAGCAAACCGCGCACAAAAGTGTCGCCACACCAAACAATGCCCCCGAGGTATAATCCAAAAGGATGCCGCATACAATGCCAAACGCCGCGGAATGCAGATAGTTGTTTTCACGAACAGCAAAGCAGACCGCCGCCGCCAACAATAAATTTGGTGCCGTCTGCCCAAACCATATTTTCAAAAAAGTTGTCTGCAAAAGCAGTAACACAAGCAATAAAACCGCTGATTTAAAATACTTCATTCAAAGCCTTCCCTTAATTCTTTTTCAGCACTAAAACATAGCGTGTTTTTGCAAAATCCACCGCAGGCTCTACCACAGCATACTGATTTACGCCCGTGGAATCCGCATGCAGCTCCGCAACCCTGCCGACCGCAATTCCCGAAGCAAACACTTCGCCAAGTCCGGAGGTTTCCAGCATATCGCCCACGACAATTTCTGCCTGCTTATTTACAAAGTTTAATTTGCACATACCATCCTTGCCAAGCTCTGTATCGCCGTCAAGCATAGCAACATCTCCCGTGCGCACTACGCATACGCCGACCGTTGATGCCGTATCTACCAGCGTTGTCACGCGCGCCCAATTGAGACCGACCTCCTGCACCTGTCCAACCAAGCCAAGCTCCGTTACAACCATGTCCTGTGCCTTAATCCCACTCAGGCTACCTTTATTGATGGTGTAAGTATTGTACCAGTTGTCACTGCTCCAGCCAATGATTTTTGCACCGGTCGACTGATAATCGTCATACGCCTCCTCTTGCAAATCCAGCAGTGCCTTCAGCTGCACGTTTTCTGCCGCAATCTCCTCGGTCGAACGGTAATTTTGCTCTAAGTCTGCAATGCGCTTGGTCAAATCATCGTTTACCTTTTTATAATCCTGCATTTCAAAAAGAAAACCGAAAAAGCCGCTCACGCCGTCCGCCATACCGGTTACTGTTTTTTGCACAGGTGAAAACAGCGTGTTAAATGCATTTTCAAATACGGATGCACGGTTTCTCTGCAGCGTCGACAGC
>JAFQPV010000136.1 GCA_017411585.1 Clostridia bacterium
ATCAAACAGCACAATGTCTGCATCCATACCCTCGGCAAGTCTGCCCTTGGTATCCAGATGCACGAACCTTGCCGGTGTCTCGGTAAGCATATACACCGCATTCTCTATCGGCACTTGGGCAAGATTGACCATTGTGCGCACAAGGCGGTCGCAGTAAGAAACACTGCCTGCAAAGGCGCTGCAATCCGGCAGCTTGGCAACGCTGTCATCAATAATACAGCGCAGTCCGTCTTCCTTACCGCCTAAGATGGTTTCCGTGCCCTCCGGCATTCCTGCACCGCGCATGGAATCGGTAATCAGGCAAATCTTGTCGATGTCCTTAAACTTCACAATAAACTTAAGCAAATCCGCCGGCAAATGCTTGCCGTCCGCAATAATTTCGACACTCATATCGTCCAGCAAATACGCACATTCCACAATACCGATATGGCGGTATGCGTTCTTTCTGTGAATCGTACTCGTTGCCGAGTAAAGGTGCGTTACGTGCGTAAATCCGTTTTTAAACGCTTCTTTTACAGCTTCCCCGTCTGCATCACTGTGTCCGATACACGGCAATACACCGCGCTCGGTCAATGCGCTCGCAAATTCAGCACTGCCATCTAACTCCGGCGCGCCCGTCCAACGCAAGATTGCATCGGAGGTGTTTAAGATTTCCATATACTCCTCTGCATCAAAGCTTCGGATTTTATCCGGATCCTGTGCACCTGCCTGCGCCGGCGAAAAGTACGGCCCTTCAAGATGCAGACCCGGCATATTTGCACCGTCGTGCGCTTTACCGCGGATGCGTTCAAAGGTTTTGATACAGTCGAGCGTACGCGCTCTGCCGGCAGAGGTTATTGTCGGCAGGATTGTGCCCGCGCCGTGCTGTGCGTGCGCCTTTGCAATTGCAAAATACGCCTCTTCAGTATTGTCCAAAAAGTCATAGCCTGCCGCACCGTGCGTATGAATATCCACAAACGCAGGCGCAACATACATCCCCTTCGCATCAATGCCTTCATCATACGCAAGCTCTGCATCCGTTACTGCAAGGATTTTCCCGTCCTCTAAATATACATTCTTTGCTTCGATTTTTCTGTCGGTAATTACCTTGCCGCCGTAAATTTTTGTTATCATAAAATCATCCCTTAATCAATGCGCTACTGTCTGCATCGCAGTACAAAATTGCATTGTCTTTTCTTCTGAGAATCGTTGCCGGACAAGCCTCGCCGATTTCACCAAGCACGGTGTTTCTTACCGCATTTGCCTTGGTCGCTGCCGGCACAACACAGAAGTTGTACTTAGAAGAAACCAAGGTCGGAATCGTTAATGTCAGCGCCTGCTTCGGCACATCAGAAAGCTTTTCAAAGCAGCCGTCATTGACCTGCTGCTGTCTGCAAACCTCGTCTAATTCAACAATTTTTACAGTTTCCTTATCATTAAAATCTGCCACGTGCGGGTCATTAAACGCAATGTGACCGTTTTCACCGATGCCCATGCAAACGATGTCCACCGGATGTTCCTTTAAAAGCTTAGAATATCTGTCCGCCTCTGCCTGCGCATCTGCCGCGCCTGCGTTAATCAGATTCACACTCTTAAACGGTTTTAAATCAAAAATACCGCGCTTTAAAAAGTTGCTGAAGCACTGCGGAGCATCCGGCGCAAGTCCGATATACTCATCCATA
>JAFQPV010000137.1 GCA_017411585.1 Clostridia bacterium
CCATCTGAGATTTACTGGTTTGTAAATACAGATGCTGAAATTACCATTGCCGAAGACGGCAAGAGTGCCCTTTGGGAAATGGAGGGCGACAGGATGCTTGTTCGCATTACCTCCGGCCCTGCAGATGCAAAGTTTGGCATTATGCCGACAGCGCCGCTGCCGACCTCTCCTGACCCGGACATTCAGCCGGATTTGGAAGGTCATAAGATGTTCATTCATATGACAAATGTAACCGAAACGACCTTGACGGTGGAATATGTGCCGCTGAGGGAAGGCGAGGGCATCCCGGCACCGCTTTTAGTGAAGCCGATTGCCGATTGGACAGTAGATACAGGTGCAGAAAAGACAACAAGTCAGTCGCTTTCGGGCGTTGTTGCACTTAAAGTAGATAACCCGAACGCATATGCAAAGGGCGCAAAGACCTATGTGGATACGGCAAATCTTGATATTAAGCCGATTGTACAAAACGGCAGAACGCTCGTACCGGTGCGCTTTATCTCTGAAAAATTCGGCGCAAATGTCGGCTGGGAGGATGCAACGCAGACCGTAACCGTAAGGACAAAGACACTCGATATTTCTTTGCAGATTGGCTCTGTGCAGATGCTGGTAAACGGTGAAGCAGTAACACTCGATGTACCGGCGCAGACCATCGGTGGCAGAACGCTGATTCCGCTGCGTGCACTGGTAGAAGCGCTTGGCAAGCAGGTGTTCTGGGATGATCGTGGGCTTATCTTAATCGGTAGTGATGTGATGCACTATCCGGCAGAAACGATTGATAGGATTATTGATTTGTTGGACATTCGTGTGCAGCTTGACGGTCAGGAAATGAAATTCTTTGACAGCGAAGTATACGAATATGATGTGCAGATTGCAAAGGGTGCAGAAACGCCGACCGTATCAGTAATTTCGGGCAAGGAAGCTGTTGTTACACAGGGCAACCCGGCAACCGTAACCGTTGGAGATAAGACGTATACCATCAACTTTGTGGAAAATGCGTTTGAGGGCGTTTTGGGCACAGGCTCCGAGGGTGTGCTTAAGCAGATGGAGTTTGAGGTCATCTACGACGGCGATGTTGCAGATTATCAGACCTATCTGGATATCGCAAGTGCGAAAAGCTCTATTGTGTGGAGCGACAAGTATGTGATGGGCGGCACCTATGATGGCATCATCAGCGATGCAACGCAAAACCGCTGGTCGGCAGAGGGTGCAGGCAACTGGATTATGTACGATTTGGGCGCAGAAAAGAATTTGCACTCGATTTGTATTGCCGGCTACAGAGCGCTCGTTCGTTCCTATGAATTTAAGATTGAAACCTCGAAGGACGGACAGAATTGGGAGACAGCGCATGAAGTTGTCAAGACAACCTATGGCGTAGACCATGATGTATACAAGCTCGGTGACAAGAGCGCGCGCTATATCCGCATCACAGGCCTTTCGGCAACGAACACCGCGTGGATGGGCATCAACGAGGTGCGCATCTATGACAGTGCGCAAATGGAAGCGGATGATCAGAATGCTTGGTATCGCACCTTCCACGGCGCACAGATTAATGCAATGGCAGGCACAACGCAGCGGATTGATGTATTGGGCTTTACCAAGAGTGGCGCAGCGTTCCCGCTTGAAATCACGGATGTGAAGCTTACGAGCACCAAGCCGGAGATTGCAAGTGTAGATGTAAACGGACTTGTAACTTTGCATAAAGCAGGCAAGGCTGAAATTGTTGCAGAATATGAGGTTCTCGGCATCACAATAAAAACGAGAATGTCGGTTATGGTAGAATAACAAAATCAAAAAAGTTTCACACCCCAAACAGGTGTGAAACTTTTTCTTTGCTATTGTTTTTTGCAGAGGAACTATGGTATAATATTTGTGATATAATTATTTCATTATATAATGGAATAATTGTGTCAGGGTGGTTTGAAAAAAATAAAAAATTTTTTTATCCCTGATTTGACAAAATCATAAAAAGATTGTCGAAAAAAGTCGAAAGGGAAAAAGCCCTCCTTATGTAAAGGAGGGTGACACGCGAAAGCGTGACGGGAGGATTGTCAGAGCAGTTAAACAATTCCTCAGTCAGCTACGCTGACAGCGCCCTTTACACGAGGGAGGCTTTGTTAAGTGGCCTCCGGATTATACAGTCTTTATAGTAAGATGTCGAAAGAATAATAAAATATCTTATAAATCAATTAATTTTCAAAATAGAAAGGGTTGGAGAAAATGAAAACAGTAAAAGACAAGAAGCTTGTTGTGGGTGCAGAATTTGCGGGGTATCCGCTGAAAGAAGCAGTTTGCGAACACCTGCGCAAAAAAGGTTGGGAAATTACGGATATGGGCGTAAAAGCCGATTCGGATTCGGAGGATACCGATCTGATGTTCCATAGAGTTGGTCTCAGAGTCGGATCTATGATTTCTGAGGGCGAGTTTGAAAGAGCGCTTCTGTTCTGCGGTACGGGTATGGGTATTCACATTGCTGCAAGCAAATGCCCGCACGTGCATGCAGGCGTTGTTGAAAGTGTTCCGGCGGCGCTTCGAGCAATTACAGGCAATGGCGTGAATGTTTTGGCAATGGGCGCATTTTATGTAGCGCCGGCAATGGGGTGCGATATTGCGGATGCATATCTGAATGCTGAGCTCGGCAGCGGATACGAGTGGTGGAAGAATTTCTATGAGTTCCACAAGCTTGCCATTGATGAGCTCG
>JAFQPV010000138.1 GCA_017411585.1 Clostridia bacterium
ATCCACAAAGACTCATAGAGAAACAGCGGATGCACCATTTCCCCACCGTTAATCTGCATCCCCCACGGCAGGTTCGTTGTCGCACCGTACACCTCACAATTTACGAAATTGCCCCATCTGCCGATAATTTGACCAATCATCAGTGACGGCGCAGCTAAATCGCACAGTCTGCCCAAATGAATTTTTGTTGCATAGCTATAAATTACGCCGGTCAGCGCACAGCCGATGAGCGCGCCGTAGATAGCAATGCCGCCTTCCCAAACGGCAAAGACTTTCCACCAGCCCTCTTCAAGCACAGATAAATCGCCGAGCACATAAAACAGCCGCGCACAAACGATCGAAAGCGGCAAGCCAATCAGCGCAAGGTCAAACACATTGTCCTTCGTCAGTGCAACCTTTTCTGCGCGGTAGAGCGCATACAAAACGCCGAGCACAAAGCCGAATGCAATAATAATGCCGTACCAAAAAATCTCCTTACCAAACACACTAAACGCAACGCGGTTGATTTCCATAGAAATTCCCAAGTTCGGAAATGCAATTGTATTCGTCATTCAAATCACCCCTTAGGTGCTACGACGGACAGACAGCAGTTTTCCTTACGAAGCAGTGCCTGACGTCTTGCACACAAATCCTCAAATGTAACAGTGTCATATACTTCCTTAAAGTCGAACATATCTACATCGATAAGCTGATGCAGCGCAAAGCTGTACACAACCGATTCCGTGGAATCAAACATATCGATATAATCGCCCCAAACACATTTTTTCACACGGGCAAAATCCTCTTTTGTAATCACTGCGTTTTCAAGCAGCTCCATCAGCTTTTCATAGGCTTCGTACGGCTTTTTGGAATCCGCACCGACTGCAGCAAATGCATAATCGCAGTGCCCGCTGTAATCTGCAGCAAAGCTGTTGTTAATTAACCCGGCATTATAAAGCTCACGATAGATTTCCGAGCTTTTACCAAACATCAGCTCCAAAAGCATATCCGTTAAAATCTCTTTTTTCAAAAGTGCCTTACCGCGCAGGTTTGTTTCATTGTCCTTAAAGGACACCTGAAACATCGGCACGGCAACATCCAGCTTAATTTCCGTCTTTTCCTTTACGATGCTGTCCGGTTCGTCAGGCAAAAGTCTTTCGATTTTATCCGATAGCGGAGGAATATCTTTTAAGGTAGCCTCTGCGCGTTCAAACACCTTCTCTACATCCACATCACCGGCAATAAAAAGCACCATATTCGACGGATGGTAATACATATTATAAATATCATACAGCACATTTTCGTGAATTTCGGCAATTGTTTCCACCGTACCGGCGATGTCAATTTTCACCGGATGGTTATGATAAAGCCCCTCAACGCCACGATAATGCACCTGCCAGCCCGGGTCATCATCGTACATTTTAATTTCCTGACCGATAATCCCCTGCTCCTTTGTAATGCTCTCCTCCGTAAAATAGGGTGACTGCACAAAGGAAATCAGTGTTTCTAAGTTTTCAAAGAAATTATCTGTGCTGCTAAAATAATATGCCGTTGTACCGAAGCTTGTAAATGCATTTGCATTTGCACCGAGCATACTGAATTTGTCAAACACATTGCCATTTTCTTCTTCAAACAGCTTATGCTCCAAAAAGTGTGCCGTACCGTCCGGAATCGGCAAAACCTGTCCATCCTTTTTATAGGTGGTATCTATACTGCCGTACGCCGTAGCAAACATTGCCATACACTTTCGAAAGCCGGGCTTCGGCATAACAAATATGCGCGCGCCGCTCTTATGCACACCGCTATATACCACTTCGCCCGTTACGGCATCCTCTCTTTTACTGTAATTCATCCTCTACACATCCTTTACGAATTGGCACCGAGAAAATAAATCATCTCCAGGCGAATGTCCTTCGCCGCCGCCACTACATCCTCACGCGTGGTTGCCTCAATCTGTGCAACACGCTCCTCAATTGTCATTGTCTCTCCATTGAGCATCGCCGACAGATAGTATGCCGTCATTGCCGTTTGGCTGTCCGTCGACGAGATGGTATTATTAACCAAAAATGCCTTTGCTGATTCAAATTCATAATCGGAAATCTCGCCCTTTTGCAGCGCTGCAAGCTGCGCCATCGTTTCATTGTATGCCGCATCGTAGTTTTCCTTCTCAATGCCCATACCGATAATCATCGTTTGCTTCAAACGGTCAATGCGGCTAAAGGCATAATACGCTAAGCTCAGCTTTTCGCGCACATTGTTAAACAGCTTGGAATGTACACCGCTGCCTAAAATAGAGTTTGCCATCATCATATGCACATAGCTATGCTTCTTTGCATCAAAACCGGTGGTCAGACCGAGCGTGAGCTTTGCTTGGCTTGCATCAAAGGTTTCTGTAACCTTTTTCACTTCGCTGCCCGCAAGCTTCGGCTTCGTTTCAAACGCTTCAACCTTGCGCGCACAAAAATGCGGTGCAAGCTTGCTTTGAACGCTTTCCAAATCAGCACTGCCGCAAACAAAGACATCGATGCGGCTTTCAGAAAGCACCTTCTTATAGTGCGCATACAGCGCCTGCGGTGTAATCGTTTCGACGGTTTCCAACGTACCAAGCTCGTGTACGCCGTACGGCTCACCTTTAAACATTTCCTCCGTACAGCGCCAGAGCGCATACTGCATTTTATCATTGACCATTGCTTCAATGGCTTCCATCAGATTCTTTTTCTCCGATGCAACGTAGCTTTCAGAAAATACGCCCTGCTCCGTATACGGTTTTAAAATAATTTCCAAAAGCAAATCCACCGTACCACCGACTAAATCCTCGCCGTCCGGTGCATAGCGATTGGCAAGCGACGAAGCTTCGAAAAACAGAAGCTGCGAATCGCCGCGCTTTAAAACCGCGCCGCTGACCGATGCGCCGCACAAATCCATCAGTCGACGTTCAATTTCGCCAAAATCCTTATGCTCACTTGTACCGCGCTTGAGTACAGCCGGCAAAAGCGCATTCATGGACGCTTCTTCAATACAAAGCGGTCTGTGAAAAAACATCGAAACCGTTGCAGATTTAAACTTATTGTCCGGAATGTGGTGCAGAAAAACACCTTCAGTAATCTGTACTGTTTTCATGAAATAATCTCACTTTCATTTCAAAAATACTAACTGAGTTATTTTACAACAAAACACACGAATTGTCAATTCTTTCCTACATTGTTAAGCTACTTAATTCTGCAACACTAAGCTCTTTATGCAAATACAAATTAATACCGCCCGCAACCACCTTTGATATACGTTCCATTGCAAAATCCACCTCCTTGGGTGTAACGGTCAAATCTCCAACAGAGGTGCGCATCAAATTTTCGACAATGGCGTACAAATCCGCATCCGTCAGATTTTGCATGCACGAAAGCGTGTCCCCTGCCTGCGACTGTACGGCGTGCAAAACAGAATAAGCCGCATCATACGCCATTGTCATAGCATCAATTACCGTCGGCACGCCAATGGCAATCACCGGCACACCAAACCGCTCTTTATTAAATGCTGCGCGGTGATTGCCCACGCCGGAGCCGGGTGTAATGCCTGTGTCGCTAATCTGCACTGTCGTATTGATTCTATGCACACTGCGCGCCGCAAGTGCATCAATCACCAAAATCAGCCCCGGTTTTACGCGTGCGCAAACACCTTCCACAATCTCTGCCGTCTCCACACCGGTGATGCCAAGCACCCCCGGCGCAACCGCACAGACAGAGGCAAGTGCATCGCCAAAATATTCACCAAGCTGCGCGTGCATATGACGCGTGACAAAAATGCGATCCACAGCTTTCGGTCCAAGCGCATCCGCTGTAATAAATCGGTTACCGAGACCAACTACCAGCACCGGCTTTTGTGCATCAAAGCTCTGTAAACCCTCCAGCTC
>JAFQPV010000139.1 GCA_017411585.1 Clostridia bacterium
CGCTTTATGACCGAGCTTGGTTGCCGCTTTTTGTATCCGGGCGCAAACGGTGAGGTGATTCCGGAAAAAACGCTTACAGAAAAAGAGCTTTGTGTTTTTGCCAAAGAAAAACCGACGTTTCGTCATCGCGGTGTTTGTGTGGAGGGTGCATTTGGTTACACGCATGCCCGCAATATGGTTGAATGGTTGCCGAAGGTGGGTATGAATGCGCTGTTTGTGCAGCTGCGCGTACCGGGGGCGTTTTTCAGGCGTGTCTATGGGCAGGACCCGAATTTTTCGGATGTGCCGCTTTCAGACGAGGATGTACCGGGCATTATCGGCAGGCTCGAGGAGGATATTGCGCTGCGGGGCCTGCAGTACCATGCAATGGGGCACGGCTGGACCTGCGAAACCTTCGGGATGCCGACAACGGATTGGGAGGTCTACCAAGGCGAGGTGCCTGAGGAAACAAAGCAGTATCTTGCCGAAATTGACGGCGTGCGCGATTTGTGGAAGGGCAAGCCGCTTAATACAAACTTGTGTTACTCCAATCCTGTTGTCTGCGACAGACTGACGGATGCGGTTTTGGAGTACTGTTTAGAGCATCCGCGTGTAAACTATCTGCATTTCTGGCTTGCGGACGACAAAAACAATCACTGTGAATGTGAAAAGTGCAGAGAAAAAATCCCGTCCGACTATTATGTAATGCTTTTAAACGAAATGGATAAAAAGCTGACGGCGGCAGGTGTGCAAACAAAGGTGGTCTGCCTTGTGTATGAAGACCTTTTGTGGGCACCGGAGCGCGAAGCAATCGAAAACCCGGACCGCTTCGTTTTGATGTTTGCGCCTGTCAGCAGAACATATTCAACCTCTTATGCCGAATTTGATGCGGAGAAAAAATTTGTGATTACACCGTATGTGCGCAATCGCCTGACGATGCCAACCTCTGTAGAAGAGCTTGTGGCAATGCTGCCGAAGTGGCGCGCGATGTTTAACGGTGACAGCTTCGATTTCGACTATCATATGATGTGGGATCATTTTACGGACCCGGGCTACTGGACCTGCGCAAAAATTTTGCACGAGGATGTGACCAATTTAGACAAGCTCGGGCTCGAGGGCTTAATCAGCTGCCAGTCTTTGCGCGTAGCATTCCCGACGGGGCTTCCCATGTATGCGATGGCAAAGGGACTTTGGGATAAAAATTCGAAGTTTTCGGATGTCGCAAGTGAATACTTTACAGCAACGTACGGCGAAGATGCAAAGACGGTAGAAAACTATCTCTCCACTTTGTCGGCGTTGTTTGACCCGGTGTATATGCGCGGCGATAAAGCAAAGGATGCCGCAGGGCAGATTGCAAATTATGAAAAAGCAAAAGAAGTGATTGCGCAATTTTGCGCAGCGCATATTGCCGAAAAGGCTGATGTTTCGCCGTATTGGAAAACTTTACAATACCACGCCGATTTGTGTCTCCGTTATGCCGATGTGGTTATAAAGTGCTTCTCTGGTGCGGACGAAGTGGAAAAAGATGCCGTAAAAGATGCATTTACAGATTATATTTACAGCATCGAGCCAAAGATACACGAGCTGTTTGATGCAGTAAATTTTGACTGGAGTTACCGAAAATATCTCGCAATAGTTGAAAAACTTTAAAAGCTGTGTTACAATAGGGTATACTGGCTTAGATTTTGCAAGCATTTGATTTGCAATAAGCGTATGGTAAAGCGGCATAGGAGGTAAACGAAATGAGAAAAATTGCAAAAGCTTTAACTGTTCTTTTGTCACTTGTCCTTGTGCTGGGCTTGTTTTCCGGCTGTGGTGATGATAGAGTGACCATTCGCGTGTACAACTGGGGTGAATACATCGACGAGGATATGATTGACCTGTTTGAAGAAGAGACGGGCATCCGCGTGGATTACACTACCTTCAACGACAACGAAAGCATGTATGCCAAGGTAAAAAATGCCGGTGACGAGTCGTATGACGTGATTGTGCCGTCGGATTATATGATTAAAAAGATGATTGAAGAGGATATGCTTGCAGAGCTTAACTTCGAAAACATCCCGAACTTTAAAAACGTAGACCCGATTTACGTAAATCCGAGCTATGACCCGGAAAGCAAGTATTCCGTGCCGTATCTGGCGGGCTTGGTGGGTATTTTATATAATACCGACGAAACCGGCGGCGAGGAGATTACAAGCTGGCGCGCGCTCTTTGATGAAAAGTATGCAGGCAAGGTTTGTATGCTCGACTCTATGCGTGATACGCTCGGTCTTACGCTCAAGATGCTCGGCTATTCGATGAATGATACCGATCCGGCGCATATTGAAGAAGCAAAGCAGCTTTTAATTGCGCAAAAACCGAATGTGCTGGCATACGGTACCGATGAGCTGACCGAAAAGGTAATGAGCGGTACGGCGGCGATGTCGATGGTTTACCCGGGTGAGGGTATCGGCGCTGTTGCAGAGCAGCCGGAAAACCTGAAGTTCGTTATTCCGACGGAAGGCAGTAACCTTGCGGTGGATTCCTTCGTTGTTCCGAAGAATTCCGCGCACAAGGCTGAGGCAGAAGCGTTTATCAACTTTATGCTGCGCCCGGATGTGGCTGCGGCAAACGCGATTGCAAGCGCGTACGGTACAACGAATGCAGCTGCAAAAGCACAGCTGCCGCCGGAGGTGGCAAACGACCCGTGCCTGTATCCGAGTGAAGAGGTTATGGCAAAGTGTGAGGAGTTTACCAGCGATAATGAGCCGTATGTAGAGGCTTGGAATGAAATTAAAGCAAAATAATCATAGAAAGAAAACAGTTTTCTGCGGAAAGCTGTTTTTTGTTTGTAGGGGCGATTCACGAATCGCCCAAAGCTCCGTTTTTTTACAGATTATTCAAAGTTTATTCATTGCAAAAATGCTTTGAATGCGATACAATGAATATAGCAAGAAAATGAGGTGACGCATATGAAAAACAGAGAGGCATTTAAGGACGCGGATGCGTTTCAAAAGCATATTGAAGGGTATTTTGGGGTAGA
>JAFQPV010000140.1 GCA_017411585.1 Clostridia bacterium
AATGTAATTCCGTACATCGGCGGCGAGGAAGAGAAGAGTGAAGTAGAGCCTATGAAGATTTGGGGCACAATGCAGGACGGCAAAATTGTCGATGCAACCGAGCCGAGAATCACGGCGCAGTGCCTTAGAGTACCGGTTTCCGATGGTCATACAGCTGCTGTGTTTGTATCCTTTGAAAACAAGCCTTCCATCGATGAAATCAAGAAGGCATGGGCTGACTTCGCAGGCGAGCCGCAGGCACTCAATCTGCCGTCCGCTCCGAAGCAGTTCTTAAACTACTTTGAAGAAAATGACAGACCGCAGGCAAAGCTCGACAGAAACCTTGAAGGCGGCATGGCTGTCAGCGTGGGTCGTTTAAGAGAAGATAAGATTTATGATTATAAGTTTGTTTGTCTTTCCCATAACACACTCCGCGGCGCAGCCGGCGGTGCAGTATTGATGGCAGAGCTTTTAGCGGCAAAGGGTTATTTGGACTAATAGTCGCTGTAAGACAGGCATATATTGATATACATCCATTCTATCTGAAAGGAAGTTTCGAATATGAAGAAGACAATTTTTACCGGTTCCGGTGTTGCAATTGTTACCCCGTTTAACGAAAACGGCGTGAATTTTGAAAAGCTTGGCGAAATGCTGGATTGGCACGTAAATGAGGGTACGGATGCGATTATCATCTGTGGCTCTACCGGCGAACCGTCTACTATGCCGGATGAAGAGCACATCAGCGTAATTGAGTATGCAGTGAAGAGAATTGCCGGCAGAATTCCGGTAATTGCCGGTACGGGTTCAAATGAAACCGTACACGCAATCAAGCTGTCCAAGGCGGCTGAAAAGGCTGGCTGTGACGGTGTTTTGGTTGTAACGCCTTACTACAATAAGGCAACGCAGAAGGGCCTTTATCTGCATTATAAGGCAATTGCGGAGAGCATCAATATTCCGATTATTATGTACAACGTGCCGGCACGTACAAATGTTTCCATTTCTTTGGATACACTTGAAAAGCTTGCAAAGATTGACAACATCGTTGCGCTTAAGGAGGCGAGCGGTGATATCGCTTATCTTTCACACGTTGCAGCACGTGTACCGGAGCTTGCAATCTATTCCGGTAATGATGATATGATTATTCCGGCAATGTCGGTTGGCGGCGTTGGTGTTATTTCCGTTGTGGCAAATGTACTGCCGAAGTATACGCACGAGCTTTGCCAAAACTACCTCGACGGCAATGTGAAGGAAGCTGCTAAGATGCAGCTCGATATTATGGACCTTGTGGATAAACTCTTTATTGAGGTAAATCCGATTCCGGTAAAGACGGCGCTGAATATGTTGGGGTGGGGCGTAGGTCCGCTGCGTATGCCGCTTTGCGAGATGGAAGAAGCAAATGAACAGAAGCTTCGTGACTCTCTTACACGCTGCGGCTTATTAAAGTAATTATACTTGGGAGATTAAACCTATGACAAGAATTATGCTCAGTGGCTGTAACGGCAAAATGGGTAGAGTAATTGACCGACTGGTCGCCGAACGTGACGATGTGAAAATCGTTTGCGGCGTTGATATTAATGATGTACAAAACAGCGACTACCCGGTGTTTACATCGCCGAAAAAATGTACTTGCGAATGTGATGTGATTATTGATTTTTCGCATCCGAATTCGCTGGAAGGCATCTTGAACTATGCAACAGAAAATCAGGTTGCTGCGGTCATTTGCACAACCGGACTGACACAAGCGCAAAAGGAAAGTATGACGGAAGCATCGAAAGTGACACCGATTTTCTTTTCTGCCAATATGAGTCTTGGCGTGAATTTGCTGATTGATTTGGCAAAGCGTGCCGCAAAGCTTCTGGAGGGCAGCTTTGATATAGAAATCGTTGAAAAGCATCATAATCAGAAAATTGATGCACCGAGCGGCACTGCGCTTGCGATTGCAGATGCAATCGGCGATGTGCTTGAGCAGAAGCCGGTGTATACCTATGACCGTCACAGTGTGCGCAAAAAGCGCGGTAAGGACGAAATCGGTATCCATGCGGTGCGCGGTGGCACGATTGTCGGTGAGCACGAGATTATCTTTGCGGGTGCAGATGAAGTGATTGAATTAAAGCACCATGCAGCATCAAAGGAAATCTTTGCAGTTGGTGCAGTGAAAGCGGCAATTTTCTTAAAAGATAAAGCACCGGGCATGTATAGCATGACGGATTTGGTTGCAGAGATATAAATACCAAGGGTGCAGTGTGTAATCGCTGCACCTTTTCCATTCGAAAGGAGCTTTTATATGAGCAGACAAACGGACGAGCAGTTGGCAATCTTGGAAAACGCGCTTACCGAAAAGAAGCTGTGTGCAGTCAATCGGGATATGATTGACTATCTGTCGATTTATGGCTATCCGGTGGCGCTTACTGAGAATTTGGTCGCACTACGATTTGTGTATGATTTTGCAACGGACGGCATTAAAATTGTGCGTGCACAAGACATCACAGAAGTATTTTGCGGTGAAGCGGAAGTGTTTAACGACAAAATTGTAAAGGCGGAGAATGCTGCTTTGGATTTGTACCTGCCGCAGCTGAATTTGGAAAGCATGAAAACCTTGTGCACGGATTTGCAGGTAAGCGGTAAGCTTGCAGCAATTGCGTGCGAAGGTTACGAGGAAAGCCTGTTTTATGTCGGCAAGGTCGTTTCAGCAGGGGATAAGTATGCTGAAGTACTTTGCTTTGACGGACTTGGTGTGTGGGATAAAAAGCCGGTGCGTATAGAGTATAAAAAGATTACTTGCATTAGCTTGGAAACGCATTATGTGGAAACGATTTCGAAGTATTTAAGATAAGGAGTGCTTTTATGCTTCAGGAAAACAGATATGAGAATATGCAGTACAAGCCGTGCGGTAAGCATGGTTTGAAGTTGCCGCGGCTTTCATTAGGATTTTGGAACAGCTTTGGCTGTATGGACAGTCGTGAAAATATGGTTGCCATATTGTTCGAAGCGCTCAACCAAGGCATCACATACTTTGACTTGGCAAACACCTACGGCAGACCGCGTTTTGGCTCTGCAGAGGAAAATTTGGGTGCCATTTTATCCAAAGAGCTTGCAGGGCATCGCGATGAAATCGTTATTGCTACAAAAGCGGGTTATGGATTTAAAGAAGGACCGTATGGTAGCGGTGGCAGCCGCAAGCATCTTATACAAAATATTGACGGTAGCCTTAAGCGACTTGGTTTGGAATATGTAGATATCTTCTATTCGCATCGATTTGACCCCGAGGTGCCGTTAGAGGAAACGGCTTGTGCACTTGCTGATATTGTAAAGCAGGGCAAAGCACTTTATATTGGTATTTCAAATTATGATGCGGAGCAGACGCGCCGTATGAGTGCGTTGTTGAATGCACAGGGCGTGCCGTGCATTGTGCATCAGTTGCGTTATAATCTATTTACACGTACCGCGGAAGAAGGATTGTTTGATGCAATCACGCAGTGCGGTATGGGAGCGGTTGCGTTTTCACCGCTTGCGCAGGGGATACTAACGGATAAATATTTAAATGGTATCAAGGAAGGCAGCCGCGCATCGGTTTCATATTCTACATTAAAGGCAAAGGATATCACGCCGGAAAAAATCGAAATCGTAAAGCGATTGGATTTAATTGCAAAATCGCGCGGAGAGAGTCTCGCACAGATGTCACTTGCGTGGGTAATGCAGCATCCGGCGGTGACCACGGTGTTGACCGGTGCAAGCAGACCGGAGCAAATCCGGGAAAATTGCAAGGTGCTTACGGCAGAAAAGTTC
>JAFQPV010000141.1 GCA_017411585.1 Clostridia bacterium
CGCAACGAAGAAGGCGTATCTTTCCAAAAAGCTCGCTGTCGGCACGGCCGTAAAGGAAATTACAAGCGAGCACTACAGCGTGCTTTCGGACAGCGCAGTGTATTTCCAGCTGCGCGATGCAGACGGCAATGTTTTAGCGGATACGGAAAGCTATCCGGTTTCGGAAAATTCCACCGGCGCGGCAGCCGACAGCTGGAATAAGGTAAAAGCAGTTTTTGATATTGAAAATTCTCTCTTTGGTGTATATGTAAACGACACGGCGGTGGCAGAAAATATTGCCTTTACGGCGGCACTGCCGGCGGGCACTTATGAGGCGTATGTTTATGTTTACGGTAAGCTCGCCGGTGCAGACACCATCCTTTTAGACAATTTTGTAATGTATCAGGATGCTGCCCCGGTGCTCGATACCGTAAAATACTACGGCACGACCGGCACAACATGGTCTTTGGTTGCTAGGGATGTGGTTTTGACTGAGGACAGCTTTGTCAACAACCTGCGCCAGCACCCGAGAATTATGGTAACGAGCCGCCAGGAAGTATTAAATAAAATTGCAGCCGACCCGAAAACGGCACATTGGTATGCCAATGTTAAGGCTTCGGCAGATGATACACTTAACCGTGTTCCATATGCTTACAACTACGGCAACGGCAGAAATATCTTGGATGTTGCCAGAAATATCGGCACACGCCTTTGGAATTTGTCGATGGCGTATCTGGTAGAGCAGGACGATGCCTATGTAACACGCGCGATTGAAGAAATGCGCAATGCGGCAACCTTCCCGGACTGGTCGAACGGCGCGCCGATTATCCCGTCGGAGATTATGCTCGGCTTTGCCGGCTTCTACGACTGGTGCTACAATTCGCCGGTGATGACCGATGCGGTCAAAGCGGAAATGGTGCAGATTGTAAAGGACCAGGCGCTCTGGCAGTTTGTCCGCTCGTATGACGGCGTCATCAGCGTTGAAATTGCAAAGGGTAACTCCAACAGAACGACGGTTGCCAATTCTGCAGCGGGCCTGTTTGCCATTGCGGTGGCAGACGAGTATCCGCAGCTTTCACAGTTCCTTTTAGACAATGCTTTGAAATGTATGAAAAAACCGATGAATGTATACGGCACAGACGGCGCGTACCCGGAGGGTGCGTCCTACTGGTCTTACCCGATGCGTACAATCACGCCGTTTTTAAGTGCGGTGCAGACCGCGCCGGTTGACGGCTATGCCCTGCCGGAGAATGCACAGTGGTACTTTGACAATGAAGCGCTGAAGAATACCAACGATTACTGGGCGTATGTTTCCGGCGCGAATGCAAACTTCGACTTCGGCGACGCTTCGCCGGGGCTTTCGGCAACCTCTGCAATCTACTGGCATGCACAGCGCACGAACAATCCGTTCCACGGCTGGTATGCAGACCATATTTTAGCGAAAACAAATTCCAACCCGGGCAACCAGTTCTTTGCAATTCCGTGGATTGACCCGAGCTTTGAAACCTACAACGACGGCACAATGCCGCTTGATAAAACCTTTAACGCATCCGATACAGCGCAGATTGCGTCGATGCGCTCCTCGTGGTCGGCTGACGATGCCCTCTATGCGGCAATGCAGGGCGGCTACAACGGCACGGGGCACATGTTCAAGTCGCTCGGTACTTTCGTAATTGATGCCAATGGCGAGCGCTTTGTGCGCACCATCGGCAGAAGTAACTATTCTGCGCTCTACCCGGCGTATATGTACTACAACGAGCGCGCAGAGGGACAGAATACCATCATCATCAATCCGGGCGAGGGCTTTGACCAGAAAACTACGGCGTACGGTCGCTTTACCCGCCACGCGGAAAATGAAAACGAAGCCTTCACCGTGCTTGATATGACAGAGACCAACGATGACTTTACGAGCGCAACACGCGGTATGTATATGACACCGGGCAGACGAAGCGTTGTCATCCAGGACGAGGCTGTGATGGACTATCCGTCCGAGGTTTGGTGGTTTGCGCATACCGATGCCGAGATAGTCATTGCCGAGGACGGCAAGAGCGCAATGCTGTATTTAAACGGCGAGCGTATGTATGTGTGTATGTCCAGCGGTCCTGCCGATGCGGTGTTTACCGCGATGGAGGCGCGTCCGCTTCCGACCTCTCCGGTCGCGCCGGATGAAACCTACAGAAGCTTCGGCAAGCTCGCAATTCACGCCAAGGACGTTTCCGAAATGACGCTGACGGTGGAATTTATTCCGCTGAAAGCGGGCGAGGCAGCACCTTCTGCCGTTACGCCTGTAAAGCCGATTGCTGAGTGGGCGTTGTCGGAAGACAAGATTTCAACAAACCGACAGGCAGGCTACAGCCTTGTATTTATGAACGGCAGCCCGAATGCGCTGAAGTTAGAAGAAAAGGTGCTCATCAACGAAGGGGACACCTCCGTTGCTCCGTTTAAGGAAAACGGCGTGTACTATGTACCGGCAAAATTTGCGATAGACGGCTTTTTTGCAACCGGTAGCTTAAGCGAAACACAGGTTTCGGTAACACGCGATTATGTAACGACGAATATTACGGAGAATATCATCACAAAGAACGGTACAATCTTTGTGCCGGCAGCTGCAATGGCAGAGGCGCTCGGCGTGAAGCTGTATACGGATGATTCGGGTCTCATTGCGCTTATTGATGCACCGATTGAATATTCCGAAGAGACAAAGGCGGCACTGCGAAAGCAGCTCGGTACGCGCGTACTGGTTGCAAACAAAGACTTTATCGGCTTTGATATTGATAAGACGAATTACGAGCTGC
>JAFQPV010000142.1 GCA_017411585.1 Clostridia bacterium
GCAGATGGAAGCGCGTGATTTTGAAAAGCTTGCAAAGCAGTTTTGCTCGGAAAATGAGTATGCGCGGCTTTTGCGCTACGGCGAAGAAAAACTTTCGACATTCTTCTACGAATTTTGGGCGCGTAAGGAAGCCATTGCAAAACGCGATGGTGTGAAAAAATACGCAAGCTTTCGCGATATCGATGTGACCTGGTGGCACGTTTGCTGTTTTTCGCGCGAAGATTATATGTATGCTGTTGCAGCGGACAAAGCATTTGAGTTGATTGTACGAATGCTTCCCGAAAATTGGCTATAATTTGTCTGGATTTGTCTTGCTTTTACGAAATACGTGTGCTACAATGCGCTTGAAAATCAATACCTTCGAGGAGGGTGCAAAATGGATATAAAAAAAGCTTATGAAATGTGTCTTGCAAAGACTGAGCGTCATATGGAACTGCATAAGGGCGCTTATGAGTACGGCGGTCGGGTGTTTGAAGGTAAGTATGAAGAAGAGTGTACAAAGAATACCGAATTGAATTCGCGCGTAAACTGGATGACCTCGTTTGTAACGGGTATGGGCGTCTTGGCATACCGTACCACAAAGGAACAAAAGTATCTTGATTGGGCGAATAAGTATGAACAGGCTTATCACGATAAGATTTTTCATCATTTTGATGTGAATCCGATTCACGATCTTGGCTTTTTATATTCTCCGTACAGCGTAGGCTTGTACATGGAGACGAGGGATGAGCGCCATAAGCTGAGCGCACTTCGCGCAGCGGACGAGCTTGCAAAACGCTTTGATATTGATGGGCGATACATCGATTCCTGGACGAATCTGACCCAAAATCCGCAGCTCGGTCGTGCGATTATCGATACGATGATGAACCTGCCGCTTTTATTTTGGGCTTGGAAGGAAACAGGACATATTTTCTATTATCAGGTTGCAAAGGCGCACGCAGAAACAACAGCAAAGTATTTTATCCGTGATGATGATACCGTTGTGCATTCGTTTGATTTTGAGCGTGGTACCGGTAAAATACTGCAGGAGCATAATGATTGTGGTTACGGCAATGGCAGTTACTGGGCGCGCGGCACCGCGTGGGCGATTTACGGTTTTTCTATTGCGGCAAGATATTTAGAAGATGAAAAGATGTACGCCATCTCCAAACGCCTTTTGGATAAATTCATAGCTTCTATGCCTGAAAACACTTGCATTCCGCCATGGGATTTTCGTCTGCCGGCAGATCAGCCTGCCTATCCGAGCGGGATGAAGAACTACCCTGAAGAGCGACTTTGGGATGTTACAGACCCGAAGAATGCACCGCTGGTGGTTGATACCTCTGCGGCAGTGATTGCGGCGCTCGGCGCGTGGGAATTAAATGCTATTAAAGCGGATACAAAGCTTGAAGGCTACATAGACGGTGTGCTTGAAGAGATTTGCGCGGCGCATTTAAATGACGATAAGAGCGTGCAGGGGGTTATGAAACACCAAAACGGCAGCAATGTTTATACCATGTACGGCGATTATTATTTCTTCGAGCTTCTGACAAGAAAGCTGTTTGATTTGCCGACTTGTTGGTAAATTTTCCTTGATTATTTGCAAAATTTTTGATATGATATGATTATCAAATTCAAGGAGGTTGTTTGTTATGAATTTAAAGGGTACAAAAACAGAGAAAAACCTGTGGGAAGCTTTTGCGGGCGAATCGCAGGCGAGAAATAAGTATGACTACTTTGCATCTAAGGCAAAAAAGGACGGCTATGTACAGATTGCCGCACTTTTTGAAGAGACTGCAAAGAATGAAAAAGAGCATGCAAAGCTTTGGTTTAAGCATTTGGAAGGCATCGGCTCCACGCCGGAAAATCTTGCGGCAGCAGCTGAAGGCGAAAACTACGAGTGGACAGATATGTATGCGACCTTTGCAAGGGAAGCGCGCGAGGAAGGCTTTGAAGAGCTTGCAAAGCAGTTTGAAGGCGTTGCTGCGATTGAAAAAGAGCACGAAGAGCGTTACAGAAAGCTTTTAAAGAACATCGAGGATGAGCTTGTGTTCTCTCGCGAGGGCGATGTGATTTGGCAGTGCTCCAACTGCGGTCACATTCAGGTAGGCAAGAAGGCACCGGAGCTTTGTCCGGTATGTGCACATCCGAGAGCTTACTTCCAGTTGAAGGCTGAAAATTATTGATTAAATAAAAAATGCTGTCACCGACTTTAGATGGTGACAGCATTTTTTGTGTGTTTATTTTACGGTTAATACAACCTTGCCGACGTTCTTGCCTTGGTATAAAATGTCGTGTGCAGCTTCGGCTTCTGTAATCGGAAGCACTGCGTGAATGGTCGGCTTTACCTCGCCGGATTCAATCTTCGGGAATACATTTTCCACCAGTTCAGCTAAAATCTGCGCCTTAACGGCAGGTGTTCTTGAGCGGAGTGTGCTACCGATGATTCGAACATTGCGCACATAGATGTTTTTCAGGTCGATTTCTGTTTTCTGACCAGCGAGCGCGGCAATCATAATCCATCTTGCGCCGTGCGTCAAGTAGTGGATGCACTTGCCCATAATTTCGCCGCCGAGACAGTCGATGGCAACATCGACCGAGGTGCCGTTTGCAAGCTCTTCCTTTAATACCTCGGAAATGTCTTCTTTCGTGGTGACAACCACACGGTCAGCCTTCAAATGTGCAATGGAGGCTGCAATTTCATCGGTGAGTACAGTCGTAATAACTCTTGCGCCGAATGCCTTTGCCATCGGGATAATTACGCTTGCAAGACCCGATGCACCGGCGTTCATCAAAAGGGTGTTGCCCGGCTTAATGCCGCCCTCGATAAATAAGTTTAAGTATGCAGTAGCAAAGGCCTCCGGGGTTGCGGCAGCTTCTACCATAGAGCAGTTTGCCGGTACCGGCATCAGCATATCGTACTTGACAGCAACATATTCGGCATAGCCGCCACCGCCGAGCAGTGCGCATACCTTGTCGCCGATTTTCCAGTTGGATTTTGCTTTGGCTTCTTCGCCCATCTCTACAATCACGCCGGCAATTTCAAGGCCCATCCATTCCGGACATCCCGGCGGCGGGGGATAGTCACCCTCGCGCTGCATTAAATCTGCGCGGTTAAGCGCTGCTGCGTGAATTTCAACCAAAACCTCTTCGGATTTGATGACGGGATTTTCTACATCGTCCCATCTTAAGCTTCTGTCATCATTTACAAGTATTGCTTTCATAGATTCAGTCTCCTTTACATATTTTCTCGAATGGCTTTCATGTTTTTTAACAGGGGCTGCGTATTTGTAGAGAACTCGTCATATTCCTGCACGCACAGCGACATACAGTTGCCTAAGTTTCCGGCGACACGTCTGAAAATATGGCACTCGCCGTTTGCCAAAAATAAAAACGGGATTTTCAAGTTTTCCTTCAGCAGGTTTATGATGCGCATATTCTCTATCTGCTGTTCCATCGTATCCGCACCGGTTACGATTTTGCAAATATCCACGCCGCGTTTTTCGTGCTCGAGTGCAATGGAGAGTACCTCCTCGGCGGGGATGAATTTTAAAACGTGCGAAGACATTAAGACTTCTGCGCCTTTTTTGTGGATTTCTTCAATGAGCTGCATCTGCTTTTTTACGGCAGCTTCGTCGCGCGTCAGTTCGCCGGGCTGCGGATCGAAATAATCGCCCATCATATCGCAAAGTGTTGCGCCATTTTCGGCAAGCTCTAAAAGCTCAGCTGCAAGCACCTCATCACTTTTGCCTGCGTTTTGTGCTTTGCGGTAATTTGTCACATACACCGGCTTGCCCGGTGCATAGGTGAACAGCTCGCGGTAAACTTCAGGTGTTCTGTATTCCGGCAGCATTTTCTCAAACTGCATACCATAGGCCTCTGCGCCTTCCTGAAGAGATTTGTCAATCAGTTCCTTGATTCTTTCAGGTGTTTTCGCCTGCACCATAACGGTCAGCAGGGGTTTTTCATATTCTAAAAATGTTGGTTTCATTTATATACCTCTTTTCATGGCGTTTCTACCGCCGTCAATCATAATATTTTCGCCGTTGATGAATTGTCCCTTATCCGATGCAATAAACAAGCACAAGTCAATAATTTCCTGTGGCTCAGCGGCTCTGCCAAGCATAGTTTTCATATTTGCCATTGCCGCTCTCGTCAAGACCGGACCGGGAGATACGCATACGCAGCGAATGTTGTAGCTTGAACCGAACTGCGCAATTGATTTGGTTAAGCCGTACATCAGAGCTGCCTTGGAGGTTGGATAATCCATACCGTATTTGTCACCCTCTGCGCCGGTGATGGAACCGATGTTGATAATGAGACCGCTGTTTTGCTCGCGCATCTGCTTTAATACAGCGTGTGCAAAATAAAACGGACCTTTTAAGTTCACATCAATGCCCCAATCGTAGACCTCAATCGGTACATCCGGAAATTCAGGATGCGCTTGTCTGTCTACCTTTTGCATTCTTACAGCGGTACCGCCGGCAAAGTTTGCCATAACATCAATGCTGCCGAAGGTACGCACGGCTTCGTCGCGCACATTGCACACCTGCGCATAGTCACGCACGTCGCAAACAACCCCGATGGCTTTGCCGCCGCCCGCTTGGTTGATTTCAGCAACCTTTTCTTTTAAAACAACTTCATTTACATCACAGAGCACAACATTGCCGCCGAGCGCGGCAAAGTTTTGTGCAAACAAAAGTCCCAGACCGGAGGCTGCACCGGTGGAAATTGCTGTTTTGCTCTTGAAATTCATAAAAACATCTCCTGTTCGTTTCTTTAGTATGATTTTATACAAGATAGGCGATGTTTTCAATGCTAAAAACAATACTGCTTTGATGTTTTTGATACAAAATTGGCTATGTTTCTTGCATTTTTTTGATGATATTGGTATAATCGAATGTGTGGGAGCGTGATGTTTGAATGAAGAGACTGGAACGGGCGATTATAACGGACATCATCGATGCAAAGACAATTTACTCCAAAAAGGGTAGAATGGAAGCGATGTTTAAGCGCAGATATTATGGTTTATCCTTTTGCATCGAAGGGCAGATTACCTATATGCACAAAGGAAAAGCCTATGTGTCCGACAAAGGGCACGCGGTGATTTTGCCGAAGGGGCAAAACTATACCATTTGCGGCAACGAAACGGGCTATTTTCCATTGATTAATTTTGACTGTGCAGGTGAGCTGTGTGATACCATACTTGCGGTGCCGATTGAAAGTGCGGATGGGTTCATTAAGGCTTATGAACAGATTCAGAAGCTATTGCTTTTTGAGGGAAACGGTGCGAAGATTATGAGCATCTTTTATGATATGCTTCACAGACTTGCGCATGCGGAAAGAGAAAATGATCACCTGCTTAAGCCGGCAATTGCTTATCTGGAAAACCATTTTTCGGAATCAGAGCTAAACAACGCAACACTTGCGGCACAGTGCAATATCAGTGAAGTGTATTTCAGAAAGCTGTTTTTGAAAAAATATGCAATGACGCCAAAGCAATATATCATTGACATTCGAATCAATATGGCAAAGCAGCTTTTGTCGGATGGGCGTCTCAAAATCAATGCGGTTGCAGAGCAGTGCGGATTTTCGAACACATACCACTTCAGTCGTTTGTTTAAAAAACGAACAGGGCTTACACCAACCGCGTATATGAAGCAAAATTTAAGCCGAGGGATTTAACTTCCTCGGCTATTTTTATGTATTATACAACCTCACGAAATCCCTTGCCGATGATTTCGCTCGTATTGCTCATCACAACGAACGATTTCGGATCGATGGATTTTACATGATTCTTAAGCAGCATTGCCTGCTTACGCGTGAGCGCCGTTAAGAACACGCTCTTCGGTTCATTTTGGAACACGCCGGTGTACGCATCGCTGCGTGTTGCTGATTTGCGCAGGGTGTGCGTGATATAGTGGCTGATTTCGTCAGCGTGCTGCGGTGCAGTGATGACAGTACAGTATTTGGACATATTGAAGCTTTCCAAAATATTGTTTACCATAAATACCTTTGCCAAAAAGCCTAAAAGGGAAAATAGCCAGGTTTCTACACCAAAGACGATGAATACAAGCATTACAATAATGAAGTCGGAGCAAAACAGCGCTTTGGAAATATTGATAGAGGCATACTTTTTGATAATCATTGCCACAATGTCCGTGCCGCCGGTGGACGCGCCTAAGTTAAATAGAATTGCACTGCCTGCAGCCGGTAAGAATATGGCGAAAATCAGCTCTAAGAGCGGTTGAGAAGTGAGCGGCTTTGCAAGCGGACAAATGATTTCGAGTATGTAGATTAAAACCGACATCAGCATACTGCAGTAAACCGTTTTAAAACCAAACCCTTTGCCGACAAAAATGAAGCCGATTAAAAGCAGCGCGATGTTGATGATTAAAACAAAGCTGCCTGCAGACAGCACCGGACTGATTTTGCCGAGCAGTACGGAAATACCGCTGACACCGCCCGTGGAGAAGTTGTTCGGGAATTTAAAGAAGTAAATACCGACGCTCATTAAAATTGTGCCGAGTGTCATCATAAGAAACTCTTTGATTTTTTCTACCATTTTATTGCAACCCCTCGTATAATTTGTTATTTATGGGCTCTATAACTTAAGTCCTATACGATTATACTGTATGTGTGACGGGTTGTCAACTGTTTTTTGTATGATTATTCGACATATTTAATGTGTATATATTGATAGTGAAGTATAAAGAGGTCATCTCTCAGGGGAGCACACCCTTTGAGATGACCTCTTTTTACGTTCTGGTCGTTTTGGCTTCGTATTCTACCAAGATAATATCATCACCAACACGGACTATGTCTTTCCAGGGGATAACGTAGTCTGCACCCTTGCCGAAGATGCCCAAAAACTTACCGGGCGCAGGAATGATGATAGCATCAATGTAGCCTGCACTGAAATTGATTTCCACATCGCTGACAAAACCAAGCCGTTTTCCGTCTGTGATGTTAATCACTTCTTTTTGTCTTAAATCTCCGGCTCTGAGCATATAGGCACACCC
>JAFQPV010000143.1 GCA_017411585.1 Clostridia bacterium
GTGCAGATATTACCGTTGCAAACGAGCGGATGTGGGGCGGTGAGCCGGTGGCGGATATCACGGTGCGTTCGTCCGAGCTTTCCGGTGTTCGCATCGGGGGCGAGGTCATTCCGCGCTTGATTGACGAGCTGCCGGTGCTTGCGGTGGCGGCGGCATTTGCCAAGGGCACAACTGTGATTTGCGATGCGCAGGAATTAAAGGTGAAGGAGACCAACCGCATTGCGGCTGTGACGGCAGAGCTTCTGCGCGCAGGCGTGGATATCGAAGAAACCGAGGACGGTATGATTATCCGCGGCGGTAAGCCGGTGCACGGCGCGGCATTTGAAACGTATCACGACCACCGTATGGCAATGAGTATGGCGGTGCTGGCACTTGCGGCAGAAGGGGAGAGCGAAATCCTCAATCCGGATGTTGTGGATATTTCGTTCCCGAATTTTTATGAGCTGCTTAATGAAGTGAGACGGTAATCGAGTTTTGGTGTGACAGAGCCGAAGCGAGACCGGTCTCTACAATGCTATAGAAAGCAACAACGGGCGATTTGCATCGCCCGTTGTTTTTTTGTGCTGTAAAAATTATGCCTTGTCGTCTTCAATATAGGCTTCTTCCATTTCTTGCTGTAAGGCTTTCAACTCCTCAATCATGTCGGTGATTCTGTTAAAAAGTTTAAAATACATTTCTTTGCTTTCCATTGTTTATTTCCTCCTGTAAAATAAAAAAATGCGCAGCCGAGGCTACGCATGAAAAACGCATGACTCGACTGACGCGACTCAGTTAAATACACGTGCACAAAGCAAGCATAATTGAGCATGCATTTTTACCATAGTAAATTGCATGCTTTGAACAACGTGTATTTTTAACTAAGTCGCAAACATAGTATAACACAATATTCGATTTCTGTCTATCCCTTTCTGCCGCATTTTTCGACAAAGTGTACGGAAGCATATGCTACAACCTACAGTCGTGTAGGGCACAGCCTTTAGGATGTGCCGCAAATGCAGTATGCGGTTCGTCGAAAATCGCCGAACCCTACATCACCGCACCGCAGACTACAGCGAAGCCATGGCGAGACCGTCCCCTGTAAGAATCCCCTGCCGCAGTGGTCGGCAGCATTGTGGGGGGACGATGCCCACATCGTACTGCAGAATACAAAAAAAGAGACGTTCGATTGAACGTCTCTTTTGCATTGGGTTTGCTTTTATTTTACAGTCTTCTTATTTGCATCACACCATGCACCCCACCACGGGCTTGCAACAAAGATGGATGTAAACGAACCGCATACGATACCGATGATAATCGGCAGTGCGAAGTTCTTTAACGAAGAAGCACCCATAAAGTAGAGCACAACGAGTGTGATCAAGGTTGTAATGGATGTGTTGATGGTTCTGGTCATGGACTGCCAGATACTCTTTTCAACGACTTCGGTTGCAGAAGATTTCTTCGCAAACTTTCTGTTTTCTCTGATTCTGTCAAAGATAACGATTGTATCGTTGATGGAATAACCTACAACCGTAAGGAGTGCTGCGATAAAGGTTGTCGAAAGCGGAATCTTACCGATTGCGTATACAGACATCATAACCAATACGTTGAGGATTAAGCAAAGCACTGCCATAACGCCGCTTCTCCATTCGAAACGAATCCAGATGTAGATGAGCATCAATACAGATGCGAGCAGTGTGAACATCAGCGTTCTTGTCTTCATTTCGTTACCGTAGGTTGCAGCCTGTGTTGCAGTGCTGAGTGTTGCAGCCTCTGCATCCAAGCCGAACTTATCTGCAACCGCTTTGATGGCTGCATCTCTCTTTTCCGCTGTAAGTACAGTGGATTTGATAACGACATTTTTGGAGCCTGTACCTGTCAGCTGTACAGTCGGCTCGATTTCGATGCCTGCAGCGTCCTTATAGAGCTTTGCAATTTCTGCACGCTCGTCGCCTGTGAGCACCTTACCCATACCCAATTCCACAGACGTACCGCCTGCGAAGTCAATATCCTGTCTGAAACCGCCGTTTACAAAGAAACCGAGAATACCTGCTACAATAATTACTACAGGAATCAGAGTAAACCACAGCTTGTTCTTTGTTACGTTAAACATTTACTTCTACCTTCCTTTCTAATTATTCAGCGTCGGTCTTTGCAAGCATTCTTGCACCGTATGCCTTCGGGTTAACAATGTTTAAACCAACAACCTGGTTTAAGAGGAAACGTGTCAGCGTAATTGCTGTGAACATGGACAACACAACACCGATGAGGAGTGTAATCGCGAAGCCCTGTACAGTTGCAACGCCCGATGCCCAGAGTACGACTGCAGCAATCAAAGTGGTGATGTTACCGTCTAAGATTGCAGTAAGTGCACGCTTAAAGCCTGCATCTACAGAAGCGCGAACGGTCTTGCCGTTGCGGATTTCTTCTTTAATTCTTTCGAAAATCAATACGTTTGCGTCAACCGCCATACCGATGGAGAGGATGATACCTGCGATACCGGAGAGGCTTAAGTTAATCTTAAAGCCGCCGATGATTAAGCAGGTAAGACCGATATAACCAATCAAGGAAATATCTGCTACAAGACCCGGGAGTCTGTAGATAAACAGCATAAAGAGCATAATGATGATGATGCCGATGAGCGCTGCCCACAAGCTTGTGGAGAATGCATCATCACCAAGCTCTGCACCAACCTCACTGGATTCGATTGCTTCAAGCTCTACCGGAAGCTGACCGGATTTAATCTGGTTTGCCAGTGTGTTTGCAGAGTCGTGGTCGAAGCTGCCGGAAATTACGCAGCTCGGAGAGTCAATCTTTTCGCTGACCATCGGGCTGGAAATCACTGCATCGTCCATGCAAATCTGAATGTAGTTCTGATTTGCGGAAGCCAGTGCAGCCGCTGCTGCAGTTGCTTCTGCAAACTTTGCGCGGCCTTCATCTGTCAGCTCGAGCTTTACGTGATGCTGTGCACCGCTGAACTCGTTAATCTGATCGTATGCATAGGCTGCTGTTGCAACGTCCTTACCTTCCAATACAACCTCGCCGGCTGCGTTTTTAAACGTCAGCTTTGCGGTCGAGCCGAGCAGGGAAATTGCTTCTTCTGCATCGATGTTCGGAATTTCAACGCGGATGCGCTTTTCGTTGGACTGAATTCTGCTCACGCGCGCCTCTGTGTAACCGAGGTAAGCAAGACGCGTACGCATAACTTCTTCAACAACAGTCATTTCTTCGTCTGTCACTGTTTCTGCCTTTGCTTCAAAGGTGATGGTCGAGCCGCCTGCCAGGTCGATACCCTCGTTCAGGCCGCCCTCCTGCAGAATGCCCTTGTAATACTGCTTGCCGAACAGGGTGAGACCGCCGAGTGAAATCGCTGCGATGGCTACCACCAAAATCAAAGCAAGCACCATGAAAATTGCACTTTTTGCTTTCATTTCTGAATGCCTCCTTATAAAATATCACATAAAATTATTTTACCATGCCATAGGCTGCAAGTCAATTCATTTTGTGCAGCTTAGAACTCGAGCTTTTCGTCCAAATAGCTTACAAGCTCGGAAATCGGCATACGTACCTGCTCCATGCTGTCACGCTCACGAACGGTTACGCAGCCGTCTGCTTCACTTTCAAAGTCGTAGGTGATACAGAACGGGGTACCGATTTCGTCCTGACGGCGATATCTCTTACCGATGGAGCCTGCATCGTCAAATTCAATGCGATATTTCTTTGCGAGCATTTCAAATACTTCGCCGGCTTTGTCGGAAAGCTTCTTGGAGAGCGGAAGCACGGCTGCCTTAATCGGCGCAAGTGCCGGATGCAGGCGCAGTACAACGCGCACATCGTCGCCCTCTAATTTTTCTTCGTCATATGCATCTACCAAGAATGCAAGTGCCACACGGTCTGCACCGAGCGACGGCTCTACGCAGTACGGTACATAACGTTCGTTTGTCACCGGGTCTGTGTAGTCCATGCTTTCGCCGGAGTGCTCAGCGTGCTGCTTTAAGTCGTAATCCGTTCTGTCTGCGATGCCCCAAAGCTCGCCCCAACCGAACGGGAATACGAATTCGATGTCTGTAGTTGCGTTGGAATAGTGCGAAAGCTCTTCCTTCGCATGGTCACGGAAACGCAGGTTTTCTTCGCGGATGCCTAAGTTTAAAAGGAAGTTCATGCAGTAATCCTTCCAATACTTGAACCATTCAAGGTCTGTGCCCGGTGCGCAGAAGAATTCTAATTCCATCTGCTCAAACTCGCGGGTTCTAAACACGAAGTTACCCGGGGTGATTTCGTTACGGAAGGACTTACCCACCTGACCGATACCGAACGGAATCTTCTTTCTCGACGTACGCTGTACGTTTTTGAAGTTTACGAAGATACCCTGTGCGGTTTCCGGACGCAGATACAGCTCGGACTGGGAGTCCTCTGTAACGCCCTGGAAGGTCTTAAACATTAAGTTGAACTTACGGATGTCCGTAAAGTTTTTCTTGCCGCATTCCGGACAAACTACGCCGTTTTCCTGAATGAACTCGAGCATCTTTTCGTTGCTCCAGCCGTCAACAGCGATGGTCTCGCCCTTTGCCTTGCAGTGGTCTTCGATGAGCTGGTCGGCACGGAAACGTGCTTTACACTCCTTACAGTCCATGAGCGGGTCGGAAAAACCGCCGACGTGACCGGAAGCCACCCAAGTTTTCGGATTCATGATGATGGCTGCATCCAGACCGACATTGTATTTCGATTCCTGAATGAATTTTTTCCACCATGCGCGCTTTACGTTGTTCTTGAACTCTACACCGAGCGGGCCGTAATCCCAAGAATTGGCAAGGCCGCCGTAAATGTCAGAGCCCGGATACACGAAGCCTCTGCTTTTACAAAGCGCAACAATTTTTTCCATAGTTTTTTCAGCGTTATTCACTTTTGTCTACCTCCAAAAAAATGCTTCACACTTCTGGCTTTCGCCGGGACGTGCCCGACTGAAGCATGAGCGTGGGGCATACGCTTGATACCCCAACCTATAGTTTATCAAACTTTGGGAAAAAGTCAAGTTATTTAGGAAAGCTTTTCCTTCTTTAAACAGATTGTTTGTCGAAAAACAAATAAAATTGCACAAATCGTAGGTATATAGCAAGAAGACATCTGTTTTGTGCAACCTTTGTGAGTTGAAAAAGGAATCCAAAGTGTGGTAATATATGTAAAGATAACTATGCATTATGAATAGGTGGGGAACGTATATGAAAAAAACAGGTATGACAAGACCGGTGGATGAGCTCGGCAGAGTGGTCATCCCGAAGGAAATCAGAAACAGCTTACAGATTGAAGTGAAGGACCGTTTGGAAATTTTGCTTGACGGGGATGCCATTGTGCTCAAAA
>JAFQPV010000144.1 GCA_017411585.1 Clostridia bacterium
CAGCTTAAACGAAGTGACGGCGCGCAGCTTTGAAGGACAGGTTTCGCAGGAAAAGCAAATGGTGGGCTCAACCGGCTTTGCGGACAATGCAGTCATTTTTGATTTGACTTCGAATGATGACGGTGTAAGTGCTGAAGTTTCGGTGTTGGATTTTGAGGATTTAGAATCGATATACATCCATAAAAAGGATGTCATTGCTTATATTGATGACGGCGCATTTGATGAGGTGACGGTTGTGCTTTTGGACAACGTGTCGAATGTAAATGTGAAATATGGTGTTGTAACGAAAATTCAAACACAAAAGCGCGGTACGGGGGATAATCAAAGTGTAACGCGCACTTATACGGTGCTTGTAGATGGCATAGAGCAAAATGTTGTGCGAAACGGATATTTTGTTGATGTGCAGACCGGTAAGCCGGTTATGGTTATGTATGATGGCAATGTGATTGATATGCTCCAGCCGCTTACACAGGCAAGCGTTGGCATTAAGATTCAGGCGATGGATTATCAGCGCATTAAGGTGAATAATATCATTTATGATTTGAGCGATGAGCTGCTGATTTATTATTCGCCGAAAGCGAATGAATATCTGACATTGTCCAGAACAGAGCTGGAAAACGCGAAGGTTGAAAAGGTTTGGCTTTATAAGGATTACACGGGCTTGGTTCGTGCAATTCGCGTTGAAATATAAAACGAAAGTGCAACAGAGATTCTCTGTTGCACTTTTTTTAGTAGGATTATGTTCTTGTTTGCGCATCTGCCGATTTTTCTTTTTCGGCAATATAGTGCTTTAGTCGCTTGAGTGTATCCTCGAGCTTGTCTGCTGCCTGAAAATCGCCGCAAGCGCGCACCTCACTTAGCTTTTGATTTAATGTTGCCGCAATGGCGTTCAATTCCTGCAATGTGGTCTTTGTGTCCATTCTTCATCCCCGCTTTACTTTTGATTCTTTAGTTAGATTAGCATATGCGGCGTAAGCACGCAATAGAAATCGATAGCAAAATAATCAAAAAATTGACAAGGTTTTGGTAAATGTAGTAGAAAATTCCAAGAAGCCACAAAATGTGGCACAAAGTTCACGTAACGTGAACATAATGCTCTTATGTACCGTAATTGAGAAAGGCGGTGTATTCCTCTTCAAATACGGGCTTTGCGGTCTTTGTCAGTGTGTCAATATCCGGCGTATAGGGGATGCTGACCGATGCGGTAAATGCACGCAGTGCATCCGGCGCATGCGTCAGCTCGTGCGGTGCGTTTGCGGTGTCGTTCGGGTTCTTTTCGTCAAACCGCAAGGCGGGGAGGGTGCGAATTAAGTTTATGCAGTTTTTAAAAATACGCAATCTTGGGCGCAGGTTACCGTCTGTGTCCGGCACCGGCTTTAGCCACTCCTTAATGCTGTACCAGCCTTGGATGCGGTTGTTGTTTGATTTGGAAAACGAAAGTCCGTGCGCGGCAAAAATATCTATGGCGCTTTGTCCGGTTTCCTGCCTTCTGAAAAACAGGTCCGGCGGAGCGTAAGCCGCGCGAATTTGCTCACCGCAGTTGTATTCTTGTATTTTTTGTGCCGCTTCGGACAAAATCAGACCGGATTGATAGAGCTCGCGATAGACGAAGGCGTGTCCGTAACGGTCAACGCCAATCCAAAGACAGGCGAGCATATCGAGGCCATAGTCAATGGCGATGTATCTTGAAATGTCACCGGGCAAATCGAACGGTTCAACGACATGAATACTGCGGTCAAATTCCGAAAAATACTGTCCTTCAAATACGTCCCAGTTGCCGTCAAGCATTGCTTTTCTGCGATTTGGCGGCAGATTTTCCAAGCTGCGCACATAGTCCGGTGAGTTTTCAAGCAGATACGGATTGTCGTACACGCGGGAGGGGATAAAGGTATAGTCCGCCGCGCGTTCGCTGTTTTTATAGCGCTTGTCCACAAACAGCCGCTTGACCCAACCGTGCCCGATGCCGCCGGGGTTGCAGGTAAAATACATCCGCGGCGAAAACGGCTTTTTGAGCATACCGCTGGAGCGGTTGGATTCCGTGAGCGCTGAAAAGGCAAACTCGGAAAACTGCGTGGCTTCCTCCATAAAAATCACGTCGTAGCTCTGCCCCTGATACTGCAAAACATCCTTGTCCGATGCGCAGTAACCGAGCACGATGCGGCTTTGGTTTTTAAACACGAATTCGCGCGTTGCCGCCTTGTATTTTGCGATGTCCTTTAAAAGCGACAGCAGGGGATAGATGTGGTTTTCACGCAGTGAGTGTAAATCACGGCGTAAAAGCAGAATCTGTATGCCGTCGTATTCGAGCGCAAGCAAAACCGCCTTGACACGTGCCGCCCAGCTTTTGCCGCCGCCGCGTGCACCGCCGTAGGCAATGTAGCGGCTGTCTGCCGTGAAAAACTGCTCTTGCTTTGGATAGGGGCGAGTCAGCGTAATCAAACGCGTGTTTACATTGCCCATTTTTCCACCTCATCCGCCATGGTGATGCGCACCTGCTCCGGCAAGCTTGCCTCTTCAGCGGTGGCTGCAAGCTCGTTTACAATGTTTAAAAGCTCGGCGGTGGAAATCAGGTAGTAGCTGTTGATTTTTCCGATTAAAAGCTTTTTCTCTGTCGCGGTTAAGTCTGTATCGCTTTCGATTTTTTCAATCAGCGCCAAAAGCTGCTTTGTGTTTTTCTTTGAAAAGCTCAGCCGTTGCAGAATCATAGACAGAGAGCGGCTGACAATGTCTTCCTTTACCTTTTCAGGCGTTGTTTTCTTTGTCATACAATTCTCCTTTCCTCTTCTTGGTATGTATAGGCACATCGAAGACCGCGCGCCTCGGCAAACATACGTCGGCACAGAGCGAGATAACGATATGCGGTTGCAGTTGAGATGTGTGTTTTAAACGTGGTGTAGAGAATACGGTTTTCAATCTCGCCGCGCTTGATGTTCGTGCTCGGATTGGTTAAGTACACATTTTGGAGCGTTTCCAAAATTTCTGCACCGTTTTCCAAGGTGCGAATGGCATCGATTGTATCCACTACGGCGTACAGGTCTTTTAAATCCGCCTCCGGTAGATTGCGGGCAGCGTTTTTACCCCCTTGCATCAGGTAGTGCTTTTGCAGTGCAAAACGGACCGCTTCTTTTGTCGGCGCACAGTGCAGCGTTGAAAAATAGCGAAACGCCTCTACCGCATAGTCTCTTATGTTGTCTTTTTTCACTTCGTGGCTTGTGCCTCCTTTCGTAGTATGCCTGCCCGAGTGGCAGCGCATATACCGTTAAATGTCCTCAGGTGTCGCATACCAATAGTGATCCATCACGTATTCGTTGCAGCAGTTTTCACACACGCATTCGCCTTCAAAGCAGTAGCAGGCTTCACCTGTGTAAATCTCACGCTCGCACACCGTACAAACGTGTTTGGTTTTTATGTATTCCGGCAACAAATCCGCGAATGCATCACCAATACTGTAGTCCGTCACGCGCTTTCCCCCTCTCTATCTTCCTCAAAAGCCGTGACTCAAATTTATTATAATAAACGAACATATGTTTGTCAATAGCAATTTTGGAAAAATTTTTCAAAGTCGTTTGTGACTTTGATTTGTCTATATCTTACATCGAAAAAAAGGTCTACTACTATCATGTTAAAAAATATGTAAAATTTGTTGAGAAACGTGCGGCGTTATGATACAATAACTATAATTGTACGAAGAATTGAGGGAAGCACTTTGCAGATTGTATATGGAAGAGCGCTGAGCGGCAAGAGTACGGCATTGTTTGAAACCTTGGCGCAAACGTCCGCAAACGGAGAAAAAAGCATATTGATTGTGCCGGAGCAAATCAGCTTCCGCACGGAAAAAAGACTGGCGGAAAAAGGGTTTTTCGGTGGTCTTGTTGAGGTGCTTTCGTTTACAAAGCTGGCAAAACGCACTTTGGCAGCACAGCCGCAGGCAAAACAGCTGATTTCGACCAGCGGCAAAACGATGCTGATGTATCGCGCGCTTGCAAAAGCGAGCTCAAAGCTGAAAATGTATCACCGCGCGGCGGATAAGGCAACGCTTGCGCCGAATTTGTTAAAGCTTGCAGAAGAGTTTTCGCACGTCGGTATTCATGCGCAGATGCTTGCCGAATACGCCGGTGAGGAGACACCGCTTTCTGCTAAAATGGCAGACCTTTCGATGGTTTTTGAAAACTATGAAGCCTTGATGCAAGAAAGCTTTGTCGATGCAGACGGTATGCTTATGCTTTGTGCACAGGCACTTTTGCATACGGATGCTTATAAAAACACAAGAATTTTTATTGATGAGTTTGCAGATTTTTCCGCGCCGCATTTTGAGGTTGTGCGCGCACTTGCAAATTGTGCAAAGTCGCTTTCTGTTTATGTTTGTGCAGACAAGGATTTGGATGCGCAGGGCTTTTTTGCCCCGGGCGCCAATACGGTGCAGCGGTTAAAGAAAACTTTTCCGGATGCAGAGCTTATTTATCTTGAAAAGCAGTATGCCGAGGGTGCGGCGGCGCATTTAGAGCGCTATTACACCAAATATTCCGGCGCGGCGTATGCACACAAGCAAGAGGAGATTTTAATGTTTGAAGGCAGAAACCCGTATGCCGAAATGCATTTTGCGGCAAACGAGATTTTGCGCCTTTGCAGAGAAAAGGGCTACCGTTTCCGGGATTTTGCCGTCGTAGTCGGTGACGGCGAGCGCTATTTTGAATCGATTGCCTATATTTTCAAGCGTTACGGTATCCCGCTGTTTGTTTCCGCGAAAAAGAGCGCGGCATCGCATCCGCTTGCGTTGGCGGTGCTTTCGGCATTGGAGATTGCCGAGCGCGGCTTTTTGCACGATGCAGTATTTGCCTATTTGAAATCCGGTTTTGCAAATGTTTGTGCGCAGGATGTAGACTTTTTGGAAAACTATGTGCTTGCAACCGGTATCGGGCAAAAGCACTGGACACGCGAGGAAGCATGGAGCTATAAAAGCAGTTATTTTGAAGAGAAAAATGAAGCGGATGCCGCGCGGGCTGATGCACTGCGCAGACAGATTGTCGAGCCGCTTTTGACGCTGAAGGCTTCCATTGGTATTTCGCATACGGTGAAAGAAAGTGCAAAGGCGATTTATGCCTTTTTGTGCAGTATCGGTATGCGTGAAAAAACAGAAAAAAGAATTGAACGGCTGAAGACGGAGAAGGATTTTACAGCCGCCAGCATATACTTAAGCACCTATAACGGCGTGATGCAGGTGCTTGAGCAGCTTGCCGCACTGTGCGGAGATGAAAAATGCGGTATTGCGCGTTTGCGCAATATGATTGAGGCAGGTTTGCTTGGTCAACATCAGGCGATTGTGCCGCAACGTATGGATGAAGTCAATGTAACCGATGTGGCGCAGGGTAGATTTGCTGAGTGCAAAATTATGTTTGCGCTCGGCACCAATGCCGGTGCGTTTAGCGGGTTTTCCGGCAGCGAAGGTATCTTATCAGATGCTGACCGTATGGGCCTGCGGGACAGCGGCCTTTCTGTATTGCCTACGGCACGCCAAAAGGCATTTGACCATCGCTATACAGTATATAAAACCTTGACGTGTGCAGGGGAAAGGCTTTATGTATGCTATCCGGTTTCGGATATGTCAGGCAAGCCCTTGCCGCCTTCGCCGATTGCTGCAAAGCTGCGCAAGCTATTTGTGCATTTGCCGCAGTGTGAACAATCGGAAGGCATGGTGCGCTCTGCACAGGAGGGGCGGCTTTTGCTCGCAAACGAACTCAGCCGCGTGCGTCAGCTGGCACGCGTGCAGGGCGATGCAGCGCAGGTTGCGCAGGCGTTGCAGGCGCAGGATGCTGCATTTTTGGAGCTGTTGTCACACTGCGCAGACAGCGTAGTGCAGGCAAAGCGTTTAACACAGTCGAATTTAGAGACAATGTATCCGGCGGATTTGTCTATGTCAGTGACGAGGCTTGAAAAATACAGCGCGTGTCCGTTTTCGTATTTTATGTCGTATATGCTGAATGCGCGTGAGCGCAAGGTCAGCCGCATTGGTGCGCCTGATATCGGCAATATGGTACATCGTGCACTTGAGTACTTTGTGGACGTGGCACAGCAAAACGGAGAATCTATTGCTAAGATGCCGACCGCGCGCGTCAATGCGCTTGTCGGGGAGGTTAGTGCGCGTGTGACCGAGGAAATGTTTGCCGGTATGGCATCCGTTACAAAATCGGCACAGTATTTTGCAAAGCGACTGCAGGTGAATTTGGAGCGTTGTGTACAGATTTTGGTGCGCCACATTGCACTTGGCAAATTCGAGCCGGTGGGCAGTGAGGTGCATTTTGGCGACCACGGCGATTTAAAGGCAGTCGCCATCAGCCTGACCAACGGTAAAAAGATTAAAATTCATGGTGTAATTGACCGCTTGGATCAATACAAAACCGAGAGCGGCACATATTATCGCGTGGTAGATTATAAGACGGGCAGTAAGAGTTTTTCGATGGACAACATCGCAAACGGGCTTGATTTCCAGCTGATGATTTATATGGAGGCTGCACTTGCCGGGGATGACACGAAAAAGCCGGCGGCGGTGCTGTATTTTAAAATTCGTGAGCCGATGCTTTCTAAAGACTGTTTGACAGACCCGGAAACGATTGCGGCGGAAATCCGAAAGTCCATGCGTATGGACGGCTTTTGTATAGACGAGCCGGAAATTTTAGAAGCGATGGACAGCGCCGGTGCGCAGGAAAGCGAAGTGTTTAACTTGAAATATAATAAAGACGGCAGTATCGCTGCAACCTCTTCGGTGGGCAGTATGAAGCTGTTTTCCTGTATGGCAAAGCGTGTGCGCCGCAGCGTGCGTGCTGTCGGCGACGGACTGATGAAGGGTGAAATCGCCATTATGCCGGTGCGTACGAGCAAGCTCGATGCTTGTCAGTATTGTCCGCAAAAACCGGTTTGTTTAAATGCGGCAGAAGGTATCTATGTAAAGACATTTGAAAACGACAATTTGTCGGCAAAGGAAGACCTCTTGCGGGAAGGCGGTGCGCACGATGGCAATTGAGTGGACAAAGGAGCAAAAACGCGCCATTGAAACGCGCGGCTGTAACGTTTTGGTTGCTGCGGCTGCCGGCTCGGGCAAGACGGCGGTGCTGGTTGAACGTATCGTACAACTGATTACGGACGAAGCGCACCCGACAGATATCGATAAAATGTTGGTGACCACGTTTACGGAGGCGGCGGCATCGAAAATGAAGCACGAGATTGCGCAGGCACTTGAAAAACGCCTGGAGGCAACGCCGTCGGATAAAAACTTAGCGCGCCAACTGGTGCTTTTGGATAATGCAAAAATCTGTACGGTGCATGCATTTTGTATGCGCCTTGTTCGCACGGGTTTTCAGAAATTGGATATTGAGCCGGACTTTTCTATCGGGGACGACGGCGAGATGAAGCTGCTGCTTGAAAAAAGCGTGGATGTACTGTTTGAAGAGCTGTATGAAGCGGGCGATGAAGGGTTTTTAGACCTTTTAGAAAGCTATACAACAGCGCGCAGTGATTTTGGTTTGCGCGATATTTTGCTTAAGCTGTATCATTTTGCATCCAGTCTGCCGTTTAAGTCGGATTATTTTGAGAATGTCAATGCGTTGTATCATGTGGAGGATATGCATACGCATCCGTGGTTTGGGTTGATTTGCGAGTTGTCTGCACTGCGCGTGCGCAGCAGCATTGTCAGCCTGCAGCGCTGTTTGGAGTATTCATTGCTTTACGACGGTATGATTAAATATACACAGGCACTTGAAGAGGAGATTGCGGATTTAAATCAGCTTTTGCTGTTGCTGAAGTCGGGCGAATTTGACCGCGTCGGCACATTGGCGCGCAGCTTTAAGCTGCGCCGTGCGGCAACGGTGAAGGGCGATGTCAGCGAGGTGCGCAAAAAACAGATTTCCGAGCAACGCAAAGCGGTCAGCAAGCTTGTGGGAGAAATCGGCAACAATTATTTTCCGGAAGATACCGAACGGATGCTGGCTGACTTACAGGATTGCGGTAAAAAGGCACTCAGCATTGGGCGTATGGTGGAGCGCTTGGATGAAATATATATGGAAGAAAAGAAGCGCCGCGGCGTTTTTGATTTTTCGGATTTAGAGCATATGGCGGTTCGCCTCTTGTGTGAGCGCGATGCACAGGGCAATACAGTGCCAAGTGCGGAGGCAAAGGAGATTGCCGCCGGGCTTGACTACATTTTAGTTGATGAATTTCAGGATACAAATGAGCTGCAGGAAACCATTTTTTCGATGATTTCGCGCGGCGATAATCTGTTTATGGTCGGTGACGTGAAGCAGAGTATTTACCGTTTCCGTCACACGAATCCGTATATTTTTAAAAGTAAAAAAGATACCTACAGCGATACGGAAGGCAAAAACCGAAGAGTCATTATGTCGAATAACTTCCGTAGCCGAGATAGTGTCATTGCCGGCGTAAACCACGTGTTTGAGCGCGTTGCCGGGGAAACCGTCGGTGAAATTACCTACGATGAAACCGAGCGTTTGAATGCGGCGTTTCCGTATCCGGCTGCAGACGGTGTAACGTGCGGCGGCAAAACGGAAATTTTGATTGCAGAGCGCAATCGAGACCTAATTTCAGATTGCGAAGCCGAGGCACATATTGTTGCACAGCGGATTTGCAATCTGATGCAAAACGGCTATACACTCTACGATGCGAAAAAGCAGTGTATGCGCCCGCTGGAGTATAAAGACATTGTGATTTTGATGCGCGCATACAAAGATGATGCGCCGATATTTGCAAAGATTTTGGGCGAGTACGGCATACCGTGCTATGCAGACAGTAGCGGCGGCTATTTTGACAATACGGAAATTACGTTTATGCTGTCGGTTTTGAAGGTGATTGACAATCCGTATCAGGATATTGATTTGATTGCTGTTTTGCGCAGTGTGCTGTTCCATTTTGATGAAAATGAGCTTTTGCAGATTCGTCTGTGTGACAAAGAAAAGCCGTTTTATGACTGTGTGCAGCTGTGTGCAGCGGGTGAGAGTGCACTTGCAAAAAAATGCGCTGCATTTGCAGAAAAGATAGAGAAATGGCGCGGCTATGTGCACTATATGACCACCTACGAGCTGATTGGTGCGCTGTATCGTGAAACGGATTATGACTTGTTTGCCGCAGGGCAGAGAAACGGCGAATACCGCCGCGAAAACTTGAATATGTTATTTGAGCGTGCGCGCAGCTTTGAGGGAACCGGCTTTAAAGGGCTGTTTAACTTTATTAGTTATGTGGACGGACTGCGCAATGCGCAAGCCGGTGACGGTGATGCCAAGCTGATTTCTGAGGCACAAAATGTTGTGCACATTATGAGTATCCATAAAAGTAAAGGACTCGAGTATGGCGTTGTATTCTTATCGCGCGCCGGTAAGGCGTTTAACGTGCGTGATTTAAGCTCCGTTATGCTGATGCACAAAACGCTCGGACTTGGCTTTGATTGTGTAGATAAGCTCAATTGCTACAAGTATCCGAGCATCGCAAAGCTTGCGGTCAAGGAAAAGCTGAATTTGGAAAACTTAAGCGAAGAGCTGCGTATTTTATACGTTGCGATGACGCGCGCGAGAGAAAAATTGATTATTACGGGCGCGCTTGCGCATCCGGAGCTGCAAAATTATATTTATACGTCGGAGAAAAACCAGGTGCCGCTGTATGTGACCAGCAGCGCGAAATGCTATTTGGATTGGATTTTGCCTGCGGTGCTTTTGGATAAGCCGGCAGGTGAATTTGAGGAAGGCGTATATGAAACGGACTTGTTTTCAATAGAAACATATTCTGCGGAAGAACTTACAGATGCGCAAGAGGCTGGTGTAACGCTTGAATCAACGATTGAGCAAGTGCAAAGCGCGCAGGATAGGCAAATTGCGGAAGTGATGCACTACACTTATCCGCATATGGCAGATACGACCTTGCCGAGCAAGGTTTCGGTTACGGAGGTCAAGCGTATGCTGGAAGCTGAGCTTGACCCGGAAGCGGTTGGCTTGTACGATTCAGGTAATCTGATGGAGCCGCATTTTGATGGCGAAGAAGCGCGCAGCGGCGCAAAGAGCGGTACGGTAACGCATTTTGTGCTGCAGCATCTGGATTTAACAAAGGTGCTAAATGCAGAGCAGGTTGCAAAGCAGGTGGCAGAGCTTCAGGCGCGCGGCGCGCTGACTCAGCAGGAGTGCAGTATGGTGCAGGTACAGCGCATAGCGGCATTTTTTGCCCATCCGCTCGGACGGCGTTTGCAAGCAAGCCAAAATGTACAGCGTGAGTTTCCGTTTGAAATCCTTATCCCCGGCGGCCAGATTTTTGAAAGCTATGCAGGGGAGAGTAGCCTTTTGATGCAGGGTGTGATTGATTGCTGTTTTGAAGAAGCAGACGGACTCGTTTTGGTGGATTATAAAACGGACCGCGTGGAAAGCAGCGAGGACATTGAGCGCATAAAGCAGCGCTACGGCGTGCAGATTAAGTATTATGCGCAGGCGCTCGAGCAGATGACGGGCAAGCGTGTGAAGGAAAAGTATTTATACCTGTTTTCCGCGGGGCAAGCGGTTAGTATGTGACGGAGGGGTTAGAGATGATTAAGAACGGAATATACAGCGGCACAACGCGAAAAAGCAAACCGGTTGCGCGTATTTTGGCAACGGTGTTCGGTGTGCTGGCATTTTTACTGATTTGCTTTATTGTGTGGAGCGCGCTGACCTTTAAGGAAGGGACAAAGGATGTTTTTGTGCCGCAGGCAAAGGAAATCAGTGAATTGAAGATTGAGGTGGAAACGCAAACCAAAACGATTGACGAGCTGCGCGCGCAGATTGTTGATTTAGAAGAGGAGCTTGCGGAAGAAAAGAAGAAAACGGCTGAGCTGGTAAAGCCGGAAGAGCCGGCACCGGAGGACGGAGAATTGTCTTTAGAGGAAGGCGAAACACCGCCTGTGAAAACAGAAGAAACGGAGCCGGAAGAAACAACAGAAGAAAGCACGGAAGAATAAAAAAATCCGCATTATACGCGAGTATGATGCGGATTTTGTATAGCTTACTCTAAAACAAATTCACCAAAGCAATCGGAGCGGTGATAGTCCGGCGGATTGATTGGCATCGGATAGTAGGTAACGTAGTGCTCGCGTACGGTTTCATCGCCGCACTTATAAATGTTGCCGCGGAAAACCTTGTCACAGCCACCGAAATACTTTTCGATAAACGCAAACGGTACGGTGAAGCAAAGCGACCATTCCTTATCGGTCACATCGCTGACAATGCCGAAATAGCGCTTGTCCTCCGTCGGGAAGGACGGGTCGGTTCTGCCGGTGCGAATGGCAAGATACATCGTGCCGAAGGGGTTAATCTCAAAGTTGATATAGCGCTTATCGTCTGCCTTCGGTGAAAAGAAAAACTCCATGCAGCTGTCTTTGTAAATGGCGCCGTTTTGTTTGGTTTCGCGCGCCAGGAGCGGCTGCTCCTGCGTTGTCAGCTTTACGTGAATACCGTAGTCACTGTATAACAGACGCGCCTGCATACCGGGGTTATAGTCATATTCCGGCCAGTTAATGGTATCTACATTTGCGCACTCCGCCTTTTCCCATGCGGCATCAAATATATCCGTAATCGGGGTTGTTACTTTTTTGATTGTATACATTTGTATCGCCTCCATGCTTTAAGTATACCAAAATCTAGCGGAAAGTCAATGAAAAAACTTTCAAGAAAAAATAAAAAATATATTGACACAGCGTATGTTTTGTGGTAAACTAATTTGCGTTGACCGCACAAAACAAATACTTGGAGAAGTCGCGTAGCTGGTCGAGCGCGCACGATTGGAAATCGTGTAACCGTCAAAAGCGGTTCGAGGGTTCGAATCCCTCCTTCTCCGCCAAACAAAAAGGCATCCACGTAGTGGGTGCTTTTGTTGTTTTGTAGGACATTTATAGGACGGGATTCGAAGGAGCGGAAGTGAATGACAGTCCGGTGGACTGTCAGAGCCGCGACCGGCTTTTCCGCAGAAAAGCGAATCCCTCCTTCTGCGCCAGCTACATGCACTTTTGTTGCGAAATACAAAATATTATGTTATAATACCCATAGGTGATAACTATGACTGAGGTAGTTGCAGCCCTGATATGGGACAAAGATAAATTTATGATATGCCAGCGCCCGGCAAACAAGGCGAGGGCGCTTTTGTGGGAGTTTGTTGGTGGCAAGGTTGAGCTGGGCGAAACCAAACAGCAGGCACTCATCCGCGAGTGTCAGGAAGAGCTTGCCGTAACGCTCTCAGTCGGAGACGTGTTTATGGATGTGGTACACGAGTATCCTGATATCACGGTGCATCTAACTTTGTTTAATGCAACCATTGCCGAAGGCATACCGCTAAAGATTGAGCATAACGACATCCGATGGATTACCCCGGATGAAATCCCCTTCTATGAATTCTGCCCGGCGGATGAAGAAATACTTGAGAAGATAATTTCAAAATACAGGTGATAACCATGGTAAAAGAACTCATACATGACCCGATATTTTTAGCACAGAAGTCCTTGCCGGCGACGGCGGAGGATGCATCGGTTGCGCAGGATTTGCTTGAAACGCTCATCGCGCATAAGGACGGATGCGTCGGCATGGCGGCGAACATGATTGGTGTGCTGAGGCGCATCATCGCCTTTGATAACGACGGGGTGTATATGGTGATGTTTAACCCGGAGATTGTCAAAAAATCGGACGCATACGAAACCGAGGAAGGGTGTCTGTCCTTGCTTGGCGGTCCGCGCAAAACAAAGCGCTACAAAAGCATTAAGGTGCAGTATCAGAATGCGCAATTTCAAACGCGACTGAAAACCTTCACAGGCTGGACAGCACAGATTATACAGCACGAAATAGACCATTGTGACGGGATTTTGATTTAATAGAACTACAAGAGGTGCGGAAAAATTCCGCACCTCTTATTTTGTTTAAGTCAATATCAAATACGGCTTAGCCTTTGATTTTACGGTCATCTTTCTGTTTAAATATCTCCCATATATTGTGCAAGCGTTTCCGGAAGCTTTCCGTCACTAAGGATTGCATCGATTTCGGAAATGTGGCACAAATTGTTTAAATAGGTTTTATCAAACTTGCTTTGGTCGCACAAAAATACCGCTTTGCGCGCTTTTTTTATCATCGCTTTCCGAAGTAGGTTTTCCTCAATGGAGTTGTCGGTAAGAAAGCCGTCCGGCGATACGCCTCTGCAGGAAAAGAACACGACATCGGCGTTGTAGCTGTTTACGGTTCTTACGGCATCCTCGCCGACATAGGAAAGGGATTTATTTACCATATGTCCGCCGGTGCAGATGTTTTTGATGCCCATTTGCCCGAGCACGAAGGCGGATTTTGCGCTGCTGGTAATCACAATTAAGTTTTTAAATTCCGCAAGCAGCGGCACAATGGCAAACGCACTGGTTGACCCGTCGAGCATAACGGTATCGCCGTCTTTGATAAACTGCACAGCCTTGCTTGCCATAATCGCCTTGGCGCTGTTTTGCTCCTGCTCGCGCAGGGCAAAGGGAATTGTTGCATCCGCAGCCTTTTTGATTAGCGTCGCGCCGCCGTGCGTGCGCGCAATCAAGCCCTTTTTCGACAGCTTATCCAAATCCCTGCGCACGGTCGGCTTGCTGATATACAGCCTTTTTGCAATTTCCTCAACGGAGATGACCTCGTCTGCGGCCAAAAGGCGCAGGATTTTTTCTTCTCTTTCATAAAACGGCATAGGCTCGCCTCCAATCATAAAACGCACATTACAATCAAATGAGCAATCAAATATTGAGCTTTTGTTCAATGTATCTTGCTGAAATTGACAATTTTTGATTGAGTTTATATAATTATAGCATAAGAAAAGATGGTTTTCAAGTGTAATTGAGAGAAGGGTTTTTATGGATTACGGCATCGTGGTGAACAATCAAAAATGTGCGTGCGGAAAAGTGCACGCGGCAGGCATCGATGACTGCATTTCCGGCAAGGGTGTGCTTGCAAAACTGCCGGAGATTATAGGGCGATATAACGGGAAAAAGGCTTTTGTTGTAGCGGACAAAAACACCTTTGCCGCCGCGGGAGAAAAGGTGTGTGCTGTATTGGAAAGCGGCGGCATTGCGTATACAAAGCATATTTTTAACAGCGATGCGCTTGAGCCGAATGAAGCGGCGGTCGGCGCAGCTGTGCTGCATTTTGATAAGGCGTGTGACATCATTGTCGGTGTCGGCTCGGGCGTAATCAATGACATATGCAAGATATTAGCCAACCTGACCGAGCGTACCTACATCATTGTTGCAACTGCGCCGTCGATGGACGGATACGCCTCTGCGACTTCGTCAATGACGCGGGACGGTCTTAAGATTTCGCTTCCGAGCAAGTGCGCAAATGTAGTGATCGGCGATGTGGATATTTTAAAAGAAGCACCCTTGCATATGCTAAAATCCGGACTTGGCGATATGCTTGCCAAATATGTCAGCATTTGCGAGTGGCGCATTGCCAACCTTGTGACGGGGGAATACTACTGCGAAAAGATAGCGGATTTAATCCGCAGTGCGCTGAAAAAATGCGTTGAAAATGCGGACGGATTGCTTGAACGGAAGGAAGAAGCGGTGCAGGCGGTGTTTGAAGGGCTGGTGCTCGGCGGCGTTGCGATGAATTTTGCAGGATTGTCCCGACCGGCTTCGGGTGTAGAGCACTATTTTTCGCATATATGGGATATGCGCGGCGAGGCATTTAACACGCCGGTGGATTTGCACGGTATACAGTGCGCTATCGGCACGCTGACGGCGGTAAAGCTTTATGAAAAGCTGAAAGCCTATGCACCGAATCGTGAAAAGGCGATGGCGTATGTAAAAGGCTTTGATTATGCAGCGTGGAAAAAAACGCTTTCCGCCTATCTTGGCAAAGCGGCAGATGCGATGATTGCGCTGGAGGAAAAAGAGCAAAAATACAGCGTGGAAAGCCACAAGGACAGATTTGAAATCCTTTGTGCAAGCTGGGATGCAATTCTCAAAATCATTGGCGAAGAGCTGCCGTCGAGCGCAGAGCTTGAAGCGCTTTTAGATAAAATCGAAGCGCCGAAAGCACCGGCTGAAATCGGCATTTCGATGGCGATTGCCAAGTCTGAGGTGTTTGACATTTACGCGAAAAAGGGCTTGCCGATGCATTTGTACTGCGCAGACACCGAGGAAGATGTGCAGTTTTGCATCGAAAAAGGCGCATCGCTGATTACGGCGAATGACCCGAGCGCGCTTTTAAAGCTGCTTCGGTAAGCTATGGGTGAATATAGAAAACCGCATCTTTAGGGCACACGCCCTTCAGATGCGGTTTTTTGTTTAATCCAGCATTGCTTTTAATGCTTTGATGCTTATGTCACAGTTTTCTTTGTTTTGCATTTCAAGAAATACCGGCACATGGTTTATGCGCTTGTTTTGCCATGCCCAGAAAAAGGAGGCATAGGAAATCGTCATGCCGAGCCAATCCGAGATTGCATGGTGGTTTGCAAGCCCCTCCGGTACACGGGCAACCTGGTGCGCATGGTAGGCAACGAGGCGTTTGCCCATGATTTCATACCAAACACTTCTCGGGTATCTTTCGCGCAAAACGGAGTTGTTTGTTGCATGTCCGACATCGAGCAACGCACCGACGCGGTTTTCGCCCAGATATACATTCAGTGCATCAATCCACATCAGGCACTCTTCAGGCACAATACCGAAGAGACGCTCGGCATCGTTTGTGTTATGACCTTTCACCATATGCAAATTTTCAATGCCGATTTTCGTATGGGGCGGGAGCGTTTTTAAGCCTTTCGTAAAGTGCGTAAGATACATTCTCCAGTAGGTGCCGTCTACGAGCATATCTTTGATTTGTGCGCGTGGTACGTGGACGGTTACACCATCCGGCTTCAGCTCCGAAAGGAGCTCTATTGCTTTATACCAACGCTCTGTGCCTTGCAGGACACCGTCGGTCAGCCTCAATTCCGGCAAGTGGCAGGAAAGGTATGTTCCGCCGTTTTTCCGCCAGTGTGCAACTTTTTCTTTCAGAATGTCAAATCGTTCCAAATCCGCATCTTTTCTGAGTTGAATTTCTATGTTTTTAATATTGTTCTCCACCGCATAATCTATATCGGTTTCGGGATGGAAACACGAAATTCCGATGTGACCCAGCACATCTTCCACTGCGGATTTATCTATTTCAAAATAGCGGTTATATTTTGTAAAACCGTTTTTGTCAAATTCAAAATAGGTAACGCACGGCAGACCCTTTGCCTTGTCCGGGTCGAGACCTGCAACGCCGATGAGCTTTGTTTTACCGATGCTGCTTTCCATTTCCATATGCTTATGCCCGTGAATCACCAAAAGCGATTTTCGGGCGAGAATATCTGCAAAAAAAGCACGGCTTTCTTCTTTAAGGGCATCAAAATTGTGATGCATAAACACAAGGTCGCCGTCCCGGCAATCTGAAAGTAAAGCTTTGTCTTCTTCGGTGAAGGCAGTATATGGCATGCTGATGCCCACAATGCGGTGGCCGCAAAAATCCATTGCGCGGCTTTGATTGTATTTACTTAGGATTTCCTCTCTGGAAAGCGGGTCACGAATGTCTGCGTTGCCAAGCAAAAACAGTTGGTTGAGCGCACTTGTTTTTTCTAAATAATACTCCAATGCCTCAAGATCTCCGCCTGCGCACACATCACCGGCAACAACGGTTAAATCCGCTTTTTCGTCTTGTATATTCTGCACCATCCAGTCTAAAACGGCATATTGCGCTGCAGACTTTAACAGAGGTAAATGTAAATCACAAACAACAGCAATTTTCATAAAACGGGAATCCTTCCTTTTTTTGTTTTACCTTTATTATATTAGATTTGCCGTGAGCCGTCAAGAAGCGCGCAAAAAAAGGGGGAAGAAAACTTGTTTTCGTATTGAGTCGCAGAAAGTTTTGTGCTAAAATAAGCCTTGAAAGTGCGTTTGTATAAACGCAGGACGAATCAACACATTTGGCAGGTGCGTTATGCTTCGAACCATTGAAAAATACAATATCACCTATGACCTGGAGCGCAAAAGGGTGAAAAACATCAATTTACGCATCAAGCCGGACGGCAGCGTGCATGTGTCGGCGCATCGGCTTGTGCCGCAGTCGGTCATTGACGAATTTGTTTTGTCAAGAGCGGAGCTGATTTTGCGCGCGCAGGCGAAATATGCGGCAAAGCCTGCACCGACGCAGTATTTTGCGGAGGGAGAAATCCGCGAGGTGGTGCTTGGCGTTTGCAAAAAGGTCTATCCGTACTATGAAAGGTTTGGGATTGCATTTCCGCAAATCCGATTTCGCAAAATGGTATCCCAGTGGGGGAACTGCCGCGCAAAGCAAGGCATTTTAACCTTCAATACCGCGCTTCGGTATGCACCGCTTGAATGTATTGAATATGTTGTGCATCACGAGTTTACACATTTTTTGCAGCAGAACCACTCGAAGCTGTTTTATGCCGAGCTGGAAAAGGCCTGCCCGGACTGGAAGGCACTGCGTAAGACCTTGAAGGCGATTTCGTTAAGATAGGAAAAACGGATGGAGCGAGTGGATGCAAGGACTTATTGATATCAGTTTTAATTTAACGATGAAAAAAGGATGATAGTATTATGAAAAAGTGCAGAATTACCGTTATGAAAATGGTGCGACACGAGGATTTGATTGCGAAATTTGAAAATCCGATTGCGCACGCCTGCGATTTGCGCGAAGGTCAGGTGTTTATCGCAAACGGCTGGGAAAAGCCGGAAGGGCTTTGCGACAGCGCGTGGGAGAGTATGTCTGCGTTTGTGATGACGCTTGCCCACGGCGGCGAAAATATCTACGATGGCTGGATGCAAAATCCGAAGTCGGCAATGATTTCGTGTAACGACGGCTTTCGCCCGGTGAGCTTTTATATAGAGGCATTAGACGAGGATGCAGACTGATTAAATTTTCGCATACAAGTACAGCACCGCGCATTTTTGGCGGCGCTCTTTGATGCGATGCTTGATGAGCTTCCGGCACAGAAGAAAAAGGGGAAATAACATTGCAAAAAATTATGATTATCGGCTGTTCGGGCGCGGGCAAGAGCGTGCTTGCGCGTAAGCTGCGCGACAAGACCGGGCTGCCAAAAGCAGTTTAAACGCAATTTTCAGCCGAAGGAAAATGCAATACATACAAAGACTTTAAATCGGGGCATCAGCTGGGTTATACTGTTTTGGATTGTTTTAAACGGCGGCATCGGTGCGCTGTATTATGCTGGCTGCATTGATGAAGGTATTTTGGTGCTCATCAGTCTGTTCTATTCAGTGTGCGATATGATTTGTATCTTGTTTTTCTGTCCGTTTCAGACGTGGATGATGAAAAACAAATGCTGCACAAGCTGCAGAATTTACAACTGGGACTATGCGATGATGTTCACACCGCTGATTTTTGTGGAAAACATTTTTGCGTGGAGCATTTTGTTTTTTGCCGTTGTGCTGCTGGTGCGCTGGGAGATTACGGCATATATACATCCGAAGCGATTTTCGGAGGAGACAAATGCGTGCCTTTCGTGTGCACACTGTGAAGAAAAGCTTTGCCATCACAAAAAGCAGCTGCGCCATTTTTGGGCGGCGAATAAAAAGCGGTTTTATCCGTTGGGTAATAAAAAAGAAGAGTAAATTCGGGCAGTATGGATGACCATGCTGCTTTTTGTATGCATGCCGAAAGGAAGTAAAATTCATCAACAAACGACCAACAAAAATATACGCGCAATCCCTTGCACACAGGGCGTTTTCAGGATTTTTGACTTCGGAAATCGCCAACGACCGACCAGCAACTGACCAGCAACTGACCACATCGTAATAATGTAAATAATTAGAATAATGTAAATAAGTATTACGCTTGCGCACAAATGCTTTAAAATGAATTTCAGCACATAAAAAACATGTGTTTAATTTTCCTGAAATCCATTGACTTTTTTATAAAAAGATGTATAATGATATTTGTCGTTTTATGTGTATTTCTTATAGATATAAAACGTGAATATACAGCTTGCGAAAAAATAGCAAACTACAAACGCTATGCAGGCAGTAAGACAGGGGATCGATAAATGTCTAAGATTATACGTCTTGAGAACGTATCCAAGCATTTTGGAAGTACAGGAGTATTGAATAATCTGAGCCTCTCAATCGACAGCAGCTCTTTTGTAACGCTGCTCGGTCCGTCCGGTTGCGGTAAGACGACGACGCTTCGCATTATCGGCGGCTTTGAGATGCCTTCATCAGGAAGAGTGTATTATAATGACACGGATATTACGGATTTGCCGCCATATAAGCGCAGCCTCAATACCGTGTTTCAAAAGTACGCTCTTTTTCCGCATATGAATGTTTTTGATAACATTGCATTCGGTCTGCATTTGAAGAAAATGAAGGAGAGCGAAATCCGCGAAAAGGTAACGCGTATGCTCAAGCTCATTAACCTTTCCGGCTATGAAAGCCGTGATATTAATTCGCTTTCCGGCGGTCAGCAACAGCGTGTGGCAATTGCGCGCGCGCTCGTGAATGAGCCGAAGGTACTATTGCTCGATGAGCCGCTCGGCGCGCTCGACCTAAAGCTTCGTAAAGAAATGCAGATTGAGCTTAAAAATATACAAAAATCCTTGGGCATTACATTTATTTATGTAACGCATGACCAGGAG
>JAFQPV010000145.1 GCA_017411585.1 Clostridia bacterium
AGTTTAAAAGGCACGCCGGCAAGCATGGACAGCTCTGCGTCGCCTGTAGCATCTATAAAGTAATCCGCCGTTAAAGTTAAAGCGCCGTCGCAGGTTGCGCAGGTTACGGATTCTATCCGACCTTCGCAAACACCTACCTCGGAAGCCACCGTATTTAACAAAAGCTGCACGCCGGCATCCGTAACCATGCGGTTCAAAACCAGTTTCAAAATTTCTTCATCAAACTCATTCGGGTATTGTTTTTCAGGATGGCTGTCTATTTTTTCTGCTTCCTGAAGGATTTCCATAAAAATGCCGTTGCACAGAAATTTTCTTTCTTTGGTGTCGGGCATGGTTGTCCAAAAGCGCATAAACGGATTCACCAAATTGCCTGCCGCCGCGCCACCCAAGCAGTTCCAACGTTCAATATGCAAGGTTTCCACGCCTTGTCTTGCCGCCGCAATAGATGCACAAACGCCTGTTAAACCACCGCCGACGACAATCAGACCATAATGTGTTTTCATAAAAGCCATCTCCTTTGTTTTTATTTCATTATATCACTTGGTTTTGTAAAACAAAATGGAGATTTCGGGGCAAATATATGTATGTTTCGGGGGTGGCGGTGTGTATACCAAAAAGGGTCTTCCCGATTTGCACATAGTTGTGAATGGAATCAATATTGATGTGGAAGTAAAAGCACCAAATGGAAAAGCATCAGAACTTCAAAAACACAATGTGGTGCAAATCAACCAGTCAGGAAGTATTGCAATGGTTCTGTTCCCCGATGGATTTGACCACTTCAAAAAGATTGTGGAAGGGGTGATTCAATGCGTGTTTCACATTTAAGAATTGAATGCTTTGAAGGATGCCCATTCAGGTACAAAATGCGATATATTGAAGGAATACAAACATTAAAACCTGACGAAGCGGACAATGCACTGTCCCTGGGAACTGCACTACATACTGGACTTGAAAAAGGTGTGAATGTAGCAATCAAGGAATACTTCATGAATTATCCAGTCATCACTGATGAACACATCAACGAAGCAATGAAACTGGAAGTCATGATTCCGAAAGTTGCACAGAAGATTCCGAAAGGACAGTTTGAAGTTGAAATTTCCGATGATGATTTCAAAGGGTTCATTGATTTACTTGCACCAGTGACTGGGTTTCATGATGAAGAATTCCCTGGGGTGTATGACTTGTATGACTTCAAGTATTCAAATAACACTGCACACTATGCGGAATCAGTTCAGGTGCATCTGTACAAGTATTTCTTTGAAAAGACGAACCCTGGAAAGAAAATTAGAAATATTTTCTTGCCTCCAATCAAACCATTCTTTTCTACAAAAGAAAAAGCATCAATCTAATTACAAGATTGGTGCTTTTTACTATATGTGCTTAAGCCGAGCTTTTCCGCGATTTCGTTTAAAGTCAGATTTTGCTCGTGTAAGCGCATATAATCCCTCTGAATGTCTCGAGGGTATCTGCCATAACACGAAAATCAATTTCACGGGTTACATAGTTTAGGCGATGCTACGTATTAAATGTCATTATTTGCATATGTTTTCTCCGCCTATTATTTGCAAACAACCGAAACGGTCGCACTTGCACTATATCCGTCCTGCGTAACCATAACAGTCAGTTTGGTTTCGCCTGCGGAAACAAATATGAGGTTACCGTCCGGCGAAACGGTCGCCACCGCTTCGTTTGCAATTTTATAGGTGTACTGTGCATCTTCGCGTAATACCACATTGCCGCGTTGGGCATCCACCGCGCTGACCACGAGTTTTGCATTCGTCCCTGCAGCGCCTTGAATATTGCTCTGCGCAAAATAAGCCGGCCAGTATGAAACATCCTCTGCTTGCTGCTGCGCATTTTCATAAAACCGCACCTCGGCATAGGTATTCCATGTCCCCTGGTTGCTACCATGACAAACAAGTTTTATATATCTCGCCTGCACGTCCCCGAGCGGCAAAATACTCATTTTCTCCATTGTGGTCGGCGCACCGCCCGTATGTACGGTGGTATAATTTATGCCATCTGTCGAGGCGAGCACATCAAAGTTATAGGCGCGCACATCCTGGTTGACACCGGCAAATGCCATAGAGTGTATATTTTTTACTGTGCCGAAATCCAGCTGAATCCAATGACCTTCTCCGTTGCTTGCCCAGCGATTCTTCGTTTCCGCATTGATGATACCATCCACAATACCGCGTTTCGGATAACTTGCAAATCCTGTAGAATCCGTCAAATCCTCTACATAGATATAGGTTGGGTATGACGGCAAAGCCGTGCTTGCCATCGCAATCGACAGTTCGGATACCACTCCTGGATCTTTATGCCCAAGTACATTTGCAAACGGATCTGTTGCAAAATGAATGGTATATGCCTTTCCGTTCACCGTCACCGTTGCCGCATCCGCAAGCGAGGTTGCCTGCGAAACCGCAACCACGTCCGTGCCCGTGCTGAGTACGCCGACAACCGGAACAGTCGCATCGTCTGTAAGTACGGTATATGTATCGCGCTCCAGCGTAAAGAACGGTAAATCGCGCCCGTCCACAATCACACGCACATCGAGTTGAGCAATCAGCGCGTTTATGGTTTGTGCATCGAAAGGTGTCGCATCGTCTTTGATGATAATTAACCCTCTGTCATCCCAGAACACATATTTTCCAAGTGCCTCTACAAGAGCGCGGAGCGGAATAAGCGTTCTGGAATTATACGTATTTGCCGGTACATCCAGCGTAACTGTCTGCCCATTTACAAGCATCTGATTCGAACCGATAACCAGCTTGATTTCGGTGTCCCTACTTGTTACGGAAACGGTCTGTGTCTCTTCATCCCAGTCGACCTTTGCACCAAAGGATTCCGAAATAAAGCGTACCGGAACGAGCGTTCTTCCATTTTCGGTAAACGGCACGACCTGGGTATTATTTGTATCTACAAATGTCTTTTCGCCCTTAGCAATTGCATTCGGCGTACCGATTTTGAGCACGGTGGCACCGCCTGCCTGCGCCACTGCACTTGCCCCGAAATCCGTTGCCTTCCAATCTGCCAACGGCACAAATGCCGACAGCGGTGGTATACCCTCACCGTCTTTTAAACCGATGAATTCCACGGCAAACTGCAAATTCGTTATATTTTGCATATGTACAGCAAGTTTACTGCCCTTTTGGTCATTCAGTACGCCCTCGACAAGCGATTCTCTGTTCATAATGGTAAATCGCGCATCCTGTGGCGCTTTCACCATACGGACGAGCATTCTCTGTCCGCCCGACTCCAAAAGCGCACTTCTGCCGTCCGGCGCCAATTTGATGTTTGCCTGTGTGTTGGCAAACCAGTATGCCTCTGACGGCGCATTGGTGTGAATTTCATCTTGCACAATTACGCGGCTTCTACCGTCCGTCAGCATCATGCCGCGCTTTGCATCTGTAAATGCCGTATTCGTGGCCGTCATATCCAAAATACCGTACGCCGTATTATCGCTTGTCCCGTGGCGAATCACACGTGCGACAGCATCTTTTTTCTGGTCAGCTGCCTTGCTTGGGTTGATTACCAAGGTGTTGTGCGCCTCTGCGCGCTTATAATAAATTTCCTCTGTTGGGTTTTTAAGTGCATAATCCGTAGTAATTTCCTCATCGACAAAGCGCTGTCCGCGGTAATCAATTACAAAAGTTCCCAACGACAAATGCATGTGGCTGGCGCTGTTTTCGCCGCCCTGCATTGCTGCAAACAGTGCGTTGTTGCCCTCCCAAGTTGAACGCATACTCATACCGTTGTAGCCGGTCTGTGCATCGTAGAACTTGTCTAAGGCAAATGCGCCCGGCGCAATGGTTGCCTTGTTTGCATCGTAGCACGAAAGTGCCAAAATCGCATTGATACCGCCGAGATAATTGCCGCGGTCCGCCTGCAATTTGTTTTCATACCACGCATACTGCGGCTTGTCAAAACGGTTGCCCATCCAATAGAAAACCTCGGAACTTGTCAAATACGAATCCGAATCGCCGTAGTCAAATTTGCCTGCCGTGCCGTTGTGGTAGATGGCAAACTCCGGCGTGTTGGCAATACCGGGATAGTTATAATATTTATAGGCTTCGGGCACGGAAAATCCGTCTTTAAATCCGTATTCGAGCATATCCATCGCATAAACCAAAAACTGTGTGCCATAAGCCCAGTAGGTCGTACCTTCCGGATATGCACCCTGTGGTGCGTACGGTGAAAGCGCATTGACAATATAACCCGGGGCACGCTCCAATATATATTCTGCCAAATTCGGCTCTTCATCAGCAAACGCAAAAGCCGTACCGATTAAAGACGCATTGCAAACCGGATTCCAGTTGCCCGCGCCGGCGGTGTAACTTGCGCTGTCCGCCTTACGCTCATAGTTGTAAATAAACTCCGGCAAACCGTGCTTTTTGACAATTTCACGAATGGTCGCTTTTTGCTCCGCTGTCAAATCGTCATAGAGCCAGTCGTATGCACAGGCATAGCCGAACTGAATTTCTGCCGTAACGAGTGCGGATACAAAACCCGACCAGTCCGGCCATTTGCCGTAGGCGAGCATATTGGCATACGCCTTGTCCAGATATTTTTTATCCCCCTCAATTTTGTACACAAAAGCAAGCGCCTGCAAATGCTTTTCCGCCTCGCGGGAGGACTCTAAAATGTTACCGCGCGAGTTAACGACATAGGTAACATCTTCTTGTAAATACACGTCTGCATTCTGCTTTAATTTCGCATACCACATCCGTGTTTCGTAAGTCGAGTTGATTTTTTCGCGCATCGCATCCCAATTGCGCACAAAAATGCGCGGATGTGCCTTTAAATTGCTTGTATAACTCTGCACAGATATTTCTGTTTTCGGTTTCACATTTTCCCAGACAACTTCCCGTTTCCCTTTGATAATGCCTGTATATTTATAGTCTTCCTCGGTGTAAACCGAAACATCATCAAAGTAAACAACATCGCCCGGTTTTAAACCCGCAACAAACCACAAAGAAACCGAATCACGGTTGACAATGGGGTTGACGGTTTTCGGCGAAAGTTCTTCGCCGTTCAATGTCACTTGAGCGGTAAGATTTTTTAAATCCAGTTCGATATGGAAATAGTTCCACGCATCCGGAATAAAACTTGAATTTTTGCTCGTCGTACCGGCAATACTTGCATTGCCCTTTCCGTCTGCATACAAAGATACATAAGATTCGCTTGTGTCGGACATCCAGAACGCATAATCAATTACATACGTATCTACACCGGATGGCAGAGAAAACGTCAATCTCGGCTGATGACTTTTTCCGTCTGCCGCCCAGTAGCGCACCAAACGGTTGTCCTTGACATCTATAATCTCCGAATACGCCGTACCGCCGTCAAAGACGCCCGACGATGCCGCACCGCCGAGTTTTGCATCCGCAAAATCCGTTTGCAAAAACACATATGCACTCTGCGGAATTTTTACTGTTTTTGGTGCATTTGCAGGCACAAATGGCGGCGCACTTGGTACTTCTGCCGGCTTTTGCTGTATTGGATTTTTAGAGGGAACGCCCTTGATTACTATAGCATCAAAACAAACACCCATCCCCGGCTCCAGTGTGTCGGTTGTAAAACGAAATTCACTCATGGACGCATCCTGCGGCGGATGCAGACTTCTGTCTTCTGCCGTCTGTTCGCCGTCAATCCAGCGAGAAAATGTCATTTTTGTAAAATCTAAAACAACCTTTACATCCGTCCACTTTTCCTCTTGCACACCGAGCATGGTTGTATTCATGCCCGCTGCTGCACCGTCAGTGGTGTAAGTAACCGCACCTGATGCGCCCATGCTCTTGATTTTTGCCGTCAGCGTAACGGAGTCATATGCCGTTGCATCAAAACTAAACTGCATACGCGGCGTACCTTTGATGCCGTCTGCCTCACAGCGCATGTACACATAGCCGTTGTCGCCTTCTTTGGCAATACGCACCAGAAGTTTCTTGGTTGTATTTTCCACAATACCGATCACGCCGGGTTTTTCACCCTCTTCGGCGTTGTCAAAATTGTCTGCATACAGAACCACTTCTTCCGCCGCCAAAACCGGAAAGTGCACGCTGACCAAAATGAGTATTGCCGCAAGCATAACCGATAATGCTTTTTTCATATGTATCCCTCTCCCTTATTTCAAAAATTTATCTCTAGCCGCGTTTAAAAGACGCATATTTTCTATGATTTCCTCAACATGTTCTTCTCTGGTTGCCCACCATGGCGCAACCATAAATCCTGCAAGATGCTCTTTCGGCGCATTTTCCGTAAAATATTTTACAATCTCTTCCGGATTGATGGTGTTGCCAAAAATAATCGAAGCACATGGTACAATATCATAACCGTGCTCCGCCGCCGGAATGGCAGTATTTAAAAAACGCTCTCTGAATTTACTTTCGTGGAACGGATCATCCTCGACATACTGCAAGTTGAATTCTTTGTATTTGCCCTCTGCAAAACGCTGATATTCCTCGCGCAAGCTCAGTGGCGTAAAATTTTCTCTTGCAAGGCCGCGATAGTACCACGGTGAAAGCATCACGCTGTCTGCCGGGAATTTCTTTTTAAATTCTTCCGGATAATCCCAGTACGGGTCAAGCCAAATCCACGGTTTTGCGCCGAGTTCTTTTACGCAATCAAAGAAAAACTGCAAATCGTTTAAGAAAAATTCGCCGCGGCGGTATGCCACAATATCAAATTCTTCAAAGAACAGTTTTTCGCCCTCTTCATCCATCGCCAGATGGACAAAACGCGGCTTGCCAAACATTTCGTATACTTCGCGAATCAAATCACGGCACACTTCATAGTATTTTGGCAATCCCATCATATGTCGGTATTCTTTAAGCCACAGATGATGCGTTGCGGAAAAATTGAGTTTCGGAATCAGTTCAATGCCCCTTTCACATAGAGACTTCACTTCGCTTTTTACGCGCTCCGGTGACCATGCACCCTCGATGGCAAGTTCCGGATGACTCTGATACTGCACACCCTCACCCAAATCCAGCACAATCTGATTAAACCCGTTCTCTACGGCCGCATCCACAATCTTTTTCCATGCCGATTCCTGAAAACGGAATTCCTCAGTCGGAGAAAACCACATATTTACCCCTAATTCTGCATATAAAGACCAAATCATTTCCTTTTCCTCCATTCTCACTGTATCGGTTCAAAATCCGATGCCGCAATTGTTTTCACGAAAATCACCTGTACTTCCGTCGTTAGCATGTCCAAAACCTTCAATACTATGATATTCCTATTTTAATTATATAGGGGAAAATACAAAAACACAAGAAACAATCTTGCGGTTTTCTAACACAATCTTGCGCTTTTCAGTTATGCCTTTGTTTGATTTTTTAGTTGTAATTTTAGGCCTTCCGATGTGCTTTCGTCGAGTAGAACTCTTTGCATTCAATCCACACACTCTACAGGTTGTATAAACTAAAAGGAATGAGTCCGGTACAATACCGAACTCATTCACAAGCAAGTTAATATTTAATTTTGTATAAACTTTGGGGTTTACTTCTGTGGAATTTTTATGTGCTTATTTAAATTCAGGCTTCAGTGCTACCGGAGAGGTGCCTGTAAACTCAAATTCGCCCAAAATGCCGTCGACGAAGGCGCGCATTGTGCCGATACAATTGGAATATGCGTTGATATAGGTCGGTGTGTTTTCAAAATAGTTGTAGTACACGGATGCGGAGCTAAACGATGCCACAACGGATTTTTCCGCCCCGCTGGACAGGCTGTGGAACAAGGTGTTGAAGTCTTCTACACGCGAGAACCACTGCAGTCCCTGGAAACCGGCTTTCAAGTAACACGCATAGATGATAATATCGTTCGCGTCTGCAATCTCCTTCAGATGTGCTTTGCTTTTCAGTCCGTCTATAATAGTTGCCTCAATGCCACGTTCGGCAAATGCATCAACCATCGGCTCCAGATCCTTCAGAAAACGCGGATCCACCGAAACGTTGATTATGGTCGCTTTCTTGACTTTAGCCGCATCAAACGGAATCGTGTTTGAATAGTTCGTAATCAGGGTAAGACCCTTTTTTGCAATGTCATAGCAAACCTGCTCAAAGTCTTTTTGCTCTTCCTCTGTAAGCTTCGGTGCAACTTCCACGCCGTCAAACAGACCGAGCTTTTGCTTCAGCTTCAAGATGCGCTCTACCGACTTGTCGATTTGCGCTTCGGAAACCTTGCCTTCCTGAACCGCCTTTTCCATAATATCAATATAGTCATTTCGGCAGAACAGTATAATATCGCTGCCGGCGTTGAAGCAGTTGATATATACATCTTCATAATCAAAGACAGAAGAAAGACTTTTCATGCCGCAGTCATCGGTGATGATAACGCCGTCATACCCCAGCTCTTCACGCAATAAATCCAGCACCTTTTTCGATGCGCCGCCCGGAATCGGTTTTCCTTTGGAAAGCGCCGGCTCTACAGCAGGGAATGTCATATGACCGGTCATAATACCGTCTGCGCCGCTCTCTACTACGGTTTTCCAAATCGGTTTACATCTTTCTCTCCATTCCTCTAAAGAGGACTCTATTGTCGTATTGGCGATATGCGAGTCGCGGTATTCCTTGCCCGGATGACTCGGGAAGTGCTTTGGGCAAGTGCCGAGCCCCGCATCATAAATACCCTGTATAATCGAAGGAATCAAATCACAGATAATCTCCGGTTGGTCAGAGATAGAACGCACACCGCTGGAGTCAAAAAAGTTAGTCAGCGGATCCACCACCGGACCGAACGGCCAGTTTGCACCCATACTTTTTAGCTCTCTTGCCCAGTAATAAGCGCGTTTGCGGGCAAGCTCCTTGCTTCTTGCCGCACCGAGTGCCATATTCGAGGCAATCTGATGAAATTCCTGATACATCGGTTTTGCGCCACGCTCACAGTCGCAGGAAACCAAAAGCGGAATTTTAATCATATCTGCAGCATCCTTGATTGCTTTTGCCGAATCGTGCGGTTCAGTGTAGACATTGCCGTCTTTGTCAATCATATCTTCTTTGTTTAAGTACAAGCCCGTAAACGGATATTTGGAAAAATATGCGCCGAGGCTGCCGTATTCTTTAATGCCTTCGCCGACAAAACGCGGATTTGGCATACCGGTCTGGCCGATTTTTTCTCTGAGTGTCATTTCAGACATTATTTTTTTAATCATAGCTCTTTCTCCTTTATATATTTTTATATTACCAACTCAGTCCCATCGAACAGTGACGATCTACCGTAAATTCGGTAACGCCGTGGTCGATTAACTCCTGCATACGCGGACCGCTGACACCGCCGAGCATTGCGGCAACCGAAACCTTGAAGCCACCGGCAAGTGCCTGCTTGATTTTTTCTTCCGTAACGGCGTGGTGGAAATATTCCACTACGACATTGTGCTTTTTCGGGTCAAGACCGATTTCGCGTGCACGATCGGCAGGATTCAACATACCGTCACGTGTGTTAAAGATAAGAATTCGTCCTGCAATATCCTCGCCGAATATCTCAAGGCAAAGCTTCTGTGTTTCCACGTGGCTGCTCTTTACCCAAAAATGCTCAAGCAAACGATATTTAACAAGCAGTTCGCGCACATAAATCCATTGCTCACGAGTCAGTGCCGGATGCACTGAGAAAATCGGCTGCATACCCGTTGAAGAGCAGATTTGGAAAAATTCCTCTAATGTCGGCACACGCGTTCCCGTAAAGATATCGCTTCTTCTGCGCCATGCATGCAGCTCGCAAAGCTCTTCGTAGGTAAGTTCCCAGACCGCCTTGTCGTACTTGCTGCCTTCTGCAGCCATTGTGCCGTCCGCAAGACGGAGCTCATCTCTTACATTGCCATCATCATGCACACATACGCCGATGCCGTCTTTTGTAAATTTCGGAATGGTAATGCAGCTTGTAAAGCCCACCTCTGCTGTCATTTGCCAGCCAAAAACCGAGGTAATGCCACCGTGACCGTGGTAGCGAATGCCGATATCTTTTTCACGATAGCCATAGTTGTGCTTTGTTTTTATCGTGCGGAGGAAAAGCTTGACACCCTCCGGGATAATAAAGGAAAGACGAACTGTATCATATCTGTCCAGCGTCGGCGGTATGCGCCACTCTCTTCTGTAAAATTCTCTTCTGTGACCGATTTCATATACCGGCGAAAAATACCATGTTTCCCCCGCATCATCAATCACGCGCACCTGCGCCGTCGGATATGCGCCGTTCTCGCTTTCGTATTTTGCAGTCGTGGAGAGGATAAATACCTCTTCAAATTCCTTTTTACCCTTGACCGTCACATCAAAGCTGTGTGTAAACGCATCGCCATCTTTAAATTCGGATAATGCTTCCAACGTAAAATCCTCTATCGGTTGGTCGTGGAATTCAATTTCCGGCTCCTTGCTCATATACGCTTTAAACGGATCTTTTTCCATCATAACGAATGCACTCCTTTACCTCTTATAAGTTATTATTTGTATGGATGCACAAGCTGACCTTGCTTATATAAGCGCAGGCAGCTTGTGATTTAACCCTTAATCTTTATGCCTTAAAAACACTCTACAGTGAATTTGCCGGTTACATCACCATAGCCGTTATTGTAGGTTACGGTAATGGTTGTCTTGCCCTGATTTACAAATGTAACAAGACCATTTGCATCTACCGTTGCAATATCCGGGTCAGCACTTGTGAAGACTGCGCCGGCAAGGTCAAATTCTGCACCATTTGCACTTACGCCCTTTGTCACAATCTGTGCTGTTGCACCGGCCACACCGGAAGCATCGCTTTGTGCGAAGTAAACCGGCCAGTAGGACTTATCTTCCTCCATCTGTGCTGCAGATGTGTAGAAACGCACCTCTGTGTAGCTGCTGGTTGTACCTGCACTGCCACCCTTCGCGATTAAGCGGAAGTATTTTGCTTCCACGCCGTTTAGCGCAAAGATATCCGGCATAAGCGTTGTACCGCTTGTGCTTGCTTCAAGCACCTGCGTCCAGTTCACGCCATCCATAGAAACCTCGCCGACGAAGTTGTACACGCGCTCGTCACCAAATAAGCCTGCAAGACCAAATGCGTGCAATTTAATCGGTTCTTCAAACTCATAGCGAACCCATGCGTCAACGTTACCGGTCCAGCGGTGGTGCAGGTTGGTTGTCAATTCCTGTACAATCACATTATCGATTGTACCCTCCGGCGGATACTTTTCGTTTTCTACGCCGAAGACAACGTCCTTCACCGGCTGCCACGTAATATGGTCCGGACCCTGCGGTTTTTCCTTTGTAGCAAGCTTTAGCTCTACAACGGTTTCGCCGCTCTTTGTGCCTGCCTGGCCGAGGAATTTATCTGCGACAAATGTAATTGTATAGGTTTTTGCGCCGATGTTGAATGTAGCAACATTGCCATTTTGCGCTACCGGCGCACCATTTGTCAGTGTTACGGTCGGGATATTGCCGTCTGTAATCATATAATAATCGGTTTTATCTGTCGTAAATGCAGTCATTTCCGCACCGTTTAAAAGCACGCGGTCAGAGAGCATAGAGATGATGTCTGCTTTCAGCTCCTCCGTATATTCCGGCACGGTATCCGAGATAACGATAAGCCCTCTGTCATCCCACATTACCTGCTTGCCGAGTGCTTCCACCAATGCACGAAGCGGAATCAATGTTCTGCCGTTATAAGTATTTGCCGGAACGTCCAGAATTCTTTCTTCGCCGTTGACGTACATCTTATCCGAGCCAATCTGCAAGCGGATAGAGGTAGAGTCTTTCTCAACGGTTACCGTCTGTGTTGCATCATCCCAGCCAACCTTTGCATCAAAGCTTTCGGAAATGAATCTTACCGGCACAAGCGTTCTTCCATTTTCCGTAAACGGATAAACGTCCATATTTGCTGTATCTACATAGGTTCTGTTGCCCTTATCGAGCACCGCCGGGCTGTTTAAAAACAGCGCTACGGTGTCGCCTGCCCGGCGTGCAGTCGGTATCGTATTGTCCGAAACAGACCAGCTCGCAAGCGGCAGAACCGGAGTCAAAACCTCCGGCGCTGCTTCACCTGACTTGAGCGGCACAAATTCAACAGTAAGCTTTGTTTCGGTTACATTTTGCATATGAATTGCCAATTTGAAAATATTCAAAAGCTTTTGATCCAGCGGTGTCGGGCTTGTCGGGAGCGGTTTTGCCTGCATAATCTCAAAGGTCGCATCTGCAGGCCCCTGTGCAATGGCAGCATACATTCTTTCACCGTTTACCGTAATCATTGCGCTCTTTTTGTCTGCAGAAAGTGTAATATCACCATCCGTGTGTGCAAACCACCAAAGCTCGGACGGGCGTTTCATTGTAACCTCGTCCTGCAATACAATCGAGCGACGACCCTTGGTCATAAACATACCGCGCTGCGCCGATACAAATTCGCCATTCGTCTGTGTCATATCCAAAATGGAGAAAGCTTCGTTTTCCGCTTCCCCGTGGCGGATAAATCTTGCAACGGCACTCGGCACCTGGTCAAATGCCAGACCCGGATTTGCAATGAGGGTGTTTTGCCCCTCCGCACGTCTGCCATAGTACATGGACGCATCCTCCGTACCGCTACCAAGACGGCCCGGTGTACGTACAAAACGTTCACCGTTTGCATCGATAACAAATGTACCGAGCGACTTATTCATATGACCTGCATTGTTAAAACCGCCCTGCAAGCCGGCATAAAGCGCATTTTCATCCGTCCAGGAGGAGCGGAAGTTTGCAACCTGTGAATCGTCCTTTACATCGAAGGTCTTATCCAGCGCTACACCATCCATACTTGCCGGCATTTCGGGATCATAGTAAATAATTGCAAAATACGGATACTCTGCATCATTACCGCTTATCCCCATGCGCTTCGCCATTGCCCAGTTATACTCTGGTTTATCGTACTTTTTTGCAAGCCAATATAAGGTTTGGTCTGTCGGCAAGCCTTCATTTGCATCACCAAAGTTAAATATACTCTTCGGACCGGCGGTATACAACCAATAATCACCCGTATTTCGAATCATCGGGTTATCATAATACCATGCCAATTCCTCCGGCATTTCATAGCCTTCCACAAAAGCCGTTTCGCACTGCGCTGTCAAGTAAATCATAAATTCCGTTGCCAGATTCCAATAAGAAGCACCTTCCGGGAAGCCGCCGTCTTCGCCGAACGCTTCAACCGGCGGTACGCCATAGACAAGCGCGCCTTTAAACAGTACCTCGGCAAGTGCCGGCTCTTCATCTGCAAATGCAATGGCAACGCCTGCCGCACATGTATTTGCAAGCATCGCTCTGTTGGAGGTGCCGCCTGCGATGTCGCCTTCCGGCACGGTGCCGTCATAGGCGCGTACGAACTGCCAAAGTGCCTGGCGCTTTACGATTTCAATGATTTCGAGGCGTTCTTCCTCCGAAAGCGCATCATATGCCCAGTCGTAGAAGCAAGCAATGCCGTACATCAGCTCGGACGGAATCATCGGTGCCGCATTGTTCGACCAATCCGGGAAAGTGCCCGCATTGCGGATTTCCGCGAGACCGCGCTCGACATATTTCATATCCTGCTCAACCATATATACAAAGCCGAGCTCCATCAATCTTCTTTCAATTGTACGTGCCGCATTAAGAATGTTTCTGCCGTTGGTATATTCATAAATCTGCGGTGGCACCTTTAAAATCTTATCTGCACTTGCCTTTGTTTTTTCATACCAAACAGTACACTTGTCTATGGTTTGAATTTTTTGGACAAGCGCTTCTCTGTCATTGACAAACAGTCTCGGATGCTCGCGCAGGTTTGCCATATAGCTGTCCTTTGTGAGCGGTTCGCCGATTTTCGCCCAGTTTGTACCGGTTGTACCGAAGTACTTAATGTCGCCGTAATCCGGCGTTTTCGAAAGGTAGATAACCAGGTTATCCAAAAGCATCGTATCCGCCGGTGCAACCTTGGCATCAAAGGATACGGTTATGTCGAAAAAGTCTGTCGGCTCTTTTTCTGAAAATTCAGCAACTTCCATTCGTTTGCCGTTGCAATAGGTGGTTAAGGTCTGTCTGCCGAAATCGAGCGTAGCTTCAATCAGCGCCCAGCCGGTCGCAGCCTCGGCAGTAATCCATTCCTTGGTCTTTGCAATTACCTTCGGCTTGGAGGCTGTATTGGAAAATGTAAAGCCGACGCCGCTCTTGGAAAGGTTTGCATAATATGCAACCGTTACCTCATCCGGCGTTTCGCCGATGGTGATTTTTTTCTGTACATATATCTTTTTCGCTATGCTGGAATCGTTTGTAAAGCGTATAACGTGCTGCTTATCCAAAAGTCCCGGAAGTGCCATATTCTTTGTAACAGATGTAAAACTTGTCTCTGTACCGGTTGGCAGATTATTTTTCGCATTGAGGGAGCCGTCGTATGTAAATACGCCATATTTGCCCTTCGGCACAGAAAGCGCAGGCGCCTGCACCTTTTCAAACGGCTTCATTGCCTGATCTGCCGAAATCGGGGTGGATACGTCGACCAATTCATTGATGGATACCTTATCCGTTGTGGATAAAACGATGTCATCGATCAAAGCCGCCTGTCCGTCCTGAATGGAGTTGCAGGAAAAGTAGATTTGTACCTCGCTGAAATCCGTATAGTTCAGCCCTTTGCTGCTTGCCTGCTCTCCGTCTTTAAAAACAGTACATCTCTTATCCTTCAGGTTAAGTGCAATCTTATAGCTTGTCCAATCCTGCTCTCTTGTTCCGCTAACAAGTGTAACAGTACCGTCTGCCATTTTTGCAGAAACGGTGACCCCTGCACCTTCGCTCTTCGTGCGGAAAGAGATTGTCAGGTTAGTAAGCGGTTCTAAGGTAAGGCTTTTTCGAAAATTCGGCGAGCTGGCTTTTGTTGCGCCCGTATTTGTAACGCGCATAACCATACCCGTTGTGTCTTTGTATGCCGCGATTTTCGATGTAGACGAATTCGATTGCACCGACCACGCATTTACATCTGTCTTGCTTACGACAAGCAACTGTCCGTCATTATAGCTTTCAAAGTCGTCTGAAAACAGAACAGTTTCCTTCTCTGCCGCAAATACACTTGTGATGCCGCAGCTTACAAGCATACATACACACAGCAACAAACAAATCCCTTTTTTCATTGTGTTTCCTTCTTATTTGCATATTTCAATTCTTTACATCCTTAGTTTAGCACAAACAAAATAAAGCTGTCAATCAAAGCACTACGAAACTGTTTCGTAGCTTTGCGGAGAAATAAGCTTGCATATCACAAAAATGTGTGTTAGAATGCAAAATATCAACGCACTGCACATACCGATGCAGGGCAATACAATTCAAATTGTAGCGGAGGTCGTTAAAATGGAGTACAACATACTTGATTTCGGCGCAGTAGCAGATGGTGCAACCGTCAATACTGCAGCAATTCAAAATGCAATCGACAAGTGTCATCAGGCAGGTGGCGGCAGAGTCATCGTTCCTGCAGGCGGCACATTTGTCAGCGGCACCATTTACTTAAAAAGCAATGTAGAGCTTTATTTAGAGCACGGCGCATGCCTGAAGGCAAGCACAAATATGGCAGACTACAATTCGGATGATGCGTATCCGGAAAACCACGAAAGCATTAAGGAGCGCTGGACGGCAAAGCACTTTATTATTTGTGTAAGACAAAAAAATGTTGCCATAACGGGCGGCGGTACACTCGATGGCAGCGGCGACTTTTTCTTCGAAGACCCAAAACCGTTTGAACCGACCAATTCCTACAGTTGGATGTTCGGCATGTTTAACGTAAAAGACGATAATATCAGACGCCCGGGGCAGATGCTTGCAATTATAGATTCAGAAAACATTAAAATTTCGGGCGTTGAAATTGTGAATTCTCCTTGCTGGACCGTATTTTTACACGGTTGCCGTTATGCACAGATTACCGGTGTTCGCATTTTCAACAAAGTGTATCATGAAAACACAGATGGTATTGATATCGATGTGTGCGAAAATGTAACGGTTTCCGATTGTATGATTAAAACCGGCGACGACTGCATCACTTTGCGTTGTGCGGCAAGTCGCCTTACCAACGGAATGGACACCTGTAAAAACATTTCGATTACAAACTGCGTGCTGGAATGCTCCGTATGTGCATTCAGGATCGGTGTCGGTGTCGGGAAAATTCGAAATGCGACGATTTCCAACATTACGGTTTCGCGCTGCGGCAGCGTGTTTAATTTTATGACCTCATACTCCGGCAGAGGCGAAGCCTTTATCGAAAACATTAACATTGCAAACATAACTGCCGAAAAAGCCGGCATGGCGTTAAACATCGAATCGCCGGTGGCCGGTGGTGTAAAGGATGTTTCCATCACCAACTTCAGAGCACATCTTTTCTCCGCAGTCAAAATCGTTGCAAAAGAAAAGGGTATGGTTTCGAACATCAACTGTACTGATATGCACTTAATTTCCGAAAATGCCGATTTCCCGGTCGGCGATCGCGAACGCGAGTTCAGAGGCAGTTATCTGATTTACGGTGAAAATGCCGACAATTTAACCTTTACAAATACAATTGCAGAAGTCCGTGAAGCTTTTTTGGGTAAATGGGAAGGTATTAAAGCATTTAAAAACTGTGATGGTGTTACCATTAATGGCGGAAACATCGGCGAATAAGTTACTTACAAATTCAAAAATCCCACAGCGATTGCTGTGGGATTTTCATATCTTTAATTATTTTGCTCACATTTACCGGAAGCAATACGGCGGCTGAAAAAGTCATCCTTGTCTATACCATCCAGCTTTGGTGCATCCAGGAAGGAAACCTTACAGG
>JAFQPV010000146.1 GCA_017411585.1 Clostridia bacterium
CACTCGAGCGCGGCAAAGTAACGCGCGAGCAGGTTTTACTCAACCGCTTTAAGGTGCTTTTTGAGGAGTTCGGCATAAACTGCGATGCTTTTAAGGTCAAGACCAGCTACGAAGCAAACCTCGGCGAAGGACATTATTTTATCGGCGGCGCAGAGGCGCTTTTATAAGCCCGGCACGGAAAATACAAGCTCTATCTCGCCTCCAACGGCACAACCCATGTGCAGACCGGACGCATTAAAAGCGCCGGCATTGCGCGCTATTTCGAGGAAATCTTTATTTCCCAGGTCGTCGGCGCCAACAAACCGAGCATAGAATTTTTCAACCGCTGTTTTTCTAAAATCGAAGATTTCAAAAAAGAAGAAACCATCATAATCGGCGACAGCTTATCGTCTGACATCGCAGGCGGCATCGCTGCGGGCATCCACACCTGCTGGTTTAATCCGCACGGTGCACCGATGCCATCAGACAACAAACCCGATTTCACCGTAAAAGCACTTGATGAAATACCGACACTATTGGAGGCACTGCAAAATGAAACTGTTTGAAAATAAAACCTATACACTTTTACCATACAAGGATTTTAAACTTTTTTCCGATGCCGCGCCGTTCCCGAGCGCTGATAGCGCACTTGGGCAGCAATTCATAGAAAAGGCAAACGAAGCTTTAAAGAGCGAAATCCCGCAGCTGTATGCAAGCGTATACCGCCGCTTTACAGAGGACGGTAACCGCACAGATTTCGAGGATGCTTACTTTGGTCGTCGCACTCTGCTTCGCACGTTGCTTTTGGGCGAAATTACAGAAAACAAAAACCGCTACACAGACAAAATCATCGACCTCGTATGGCTGATGCTGGAGGAAACAAGCTGGGTGCTCCCTGCACACAACCATCAGGAGTACAGCCTCATAGCAGAGGATACAAAATACACGCCGCTGCCGCTCAATTATGACGGCACATACAACTTCATCGACTTGTTTTCCGCGGAAACCGGCACACTTTTATCTTTAGTGTACTATTTTTTAAAGGACAAAATCGAGGCAAAGGTGCCCGGTGCCGTCAATGACCGCATTGTATATGCCGTAAACACGCGTATCCTTGCACCATTTCTTCGCCTTGAAAATATGTGGTGGATGGGCAAGACCGGCAAAAGGCCGAACAACTGGAATCCATGGATCATTTCCAATGTGCTTTTGTGCTGTGCCTGCGCCGAAGCAAACGATATGCAAAGAAGCCGCATCACCCATAAGGCGCTGCGGATATTAGATGCCTTTATCGACCCTTATGCAGAAGACGGCGGTTGTAACGAAGGTCCGCACTACTGGAGCGAAGCCTCCGGCGGACTTATGGATATTTTTGAAATTTTAGAGGATTTAACCGGCGGTTGTCCTGAAATTTTCGAAACACCGCTTGTGTATAATATGTTTGACTATATCCGCAAGGTGCATATGACCGGAAATTATTTCACCACCTTCGCCGACGCCGCACCGGAATTATATAAAGACGGACTGCCTTATGTTCTGCGTATGGCAAAAAAGACCAAAAACGCACAACTGTACGACTTTGCGGCACAACTGACCCCGACACTGCAATTCCCATATGCCAGCCGCGGTCATAACTACCGCATATTCAAAAACCTTTGCACTGAAATTCCCGCACAAACGGACTACACACCTGCTGACTTTGACTGCCTGCCGAATCTGCAGATTGCCGTATGGCGCAAGGGTGGATTTTGCGCAGCCATCAAGGGTGGACACAACGGCGAAAGCCACAACCACAACGATGTCGGCAACTGCATTATTCTGCATAACGCCAAGCCAATCTTCATCGACATCGGCGCACCAACCTATACCAAGGATTTGTTCAGTAGCAAGCGCTATGAGGTGTTCCCGACAGCATCCGAATACCACAATCTGCCGATTGTAAACGGTCATACGCAAAAGGTCGGTGCCGACTACCGTGCAAACCGATTTGCAGCGGATGTAGACAGCGGTGTTGTAGACTATACAAGCGCGTACGGCGACGAAACCGTACGCAGCTGTGTGCGTGAGATAAACGTAACCGAAAACAGTGTGTCTTTGCACGAAAGCATCAAAGCAAACGGCGAAATCCAATTGCAATACTATATGGCAAAGCAACCGCAAATGCTTGAAGGCAACATTCTTGCGTTGGAAGGCGTAAACATCACACTGCCATCCGATGTAAACTGCAGTATCGAAGCTGTGCCGCTGACGGATGCAAAAATCATTAAAAACTGGCATACGGATACGCTGTACAAGCTCGTTATTGTCGGCAAAAACGATATAGATATAACTTTGCAAATTGAACCTGAAATCTAAAAAGGTAGGTGACAGAACCCTCTGTCACCTACCTTTAATTTTATAATTTAATATTTCGGATACACTTTGGTATCCACCGTAAGTACTACCGTATTAACATCGCTGTGACCATTCCACTTTGCACTGATGCTATACAGTCTACCAAGCGCATCATACGGAATAAAGAATCTGTAGTCCACTTTCTTTGCAGCCGTAATCAGCTTAAGCTGTGTGTTTACACCGTATGCCATATCAGAACCACTTGCAATCTTATAATCGCCCATTGCGCTATGCAATAGCAGCGCATCCATTTCCGCTTCGCTCCATGTAAACAAGTTTGCACCCTTCATGCCAATTTGCTCTAAAACTGCACGAACCGGAAGCATCGGAATACCGTCTTGCATATACGCCGGCGCATCCAACGGTACGCTGCGACCGTAGACCATCATTGTATCTGCACCAATTGTAATCACAATTTGATTGTCTTTAATATTACTTACATCACCCATATCGGATACATCCGTACCGCCTTCCGGCGCAGTAAACACCGGTGGCACATATGCTTCCCATCCGGAATACAGCACAGTATCCTGTTTAATCCGCACTGACGGGTCCAACGGCTCTGTTAGTGCCTCGTCCATATACCATTGTGTAAACGTAAAATCCTTTACTGTCGGATTCTTCTCCGGTATACGATGCACTAACGTTGCATTTTGTTGTATATACTTGGTTTCAAACACATTGCCGTCATAGTCTAAAAACTTCACCTCGTAGCTCGGAAGCGGGCTTCCGCCGCCCGAACGGCTTACCGGTTCAAGGATATAAAATTCCCAAGTGTCTGCATAGGTATCAGACAAGGTTCTGAGTTTCGAAGGCATTTCTTCTGCCGATATCAAACCAACGTCTGCTTTTACTTCAGCCGCACCACTGCTGTGACCCGCTCTTCCGCCAAGCCAAACGCGCCAGGTGTCAGCGTCTGTGGTTGCACCGGCCGACGTTAAAGAATCACGCATGTTTCCATACGAATCCAAGTCCATCCAACTATACAGCCAACCACCAATCTCTGTCGTAACACCAAGTGATATACCGCCGTTTTCAGCAACATAAACATCCGCATAATCTGCCGCCAAACTTACACCAGGAATACTCAGCAGCATCAAAAACGCCACCCACGCTGCCAACAATCCCTTCATTCTTTTTTTCATACTGCATCGCCTCCAAGCATAAATATATTCGCAAAACTACACTTTGCTATACTTTATAAATTCTACAAAATGCTTTATTTTCCTTTTTTATTGCACAAAATTAAACACAAATGTCTAAATCCGTCCCGAATACTGCGAAGATGCGGTTTCCCCGTGCGTTTGTCCTTTCGAAGTACTGTAGGGATTTCACATATTTTTTTACCGGATTTTGCAAATGCCCCGATGATTTCCGTCGCAAACTCCATACCGCCGCAGTGCAAATCCAAATTGCGCGCTGTCTGTGCTTCAAATCCACGCAAGCCGCAGTGGAAATCGCCTATCGCTACACCATAGCGAAGCCTGCCGAGAAAAGAAAGTATCGGGACACCAATGTGTTTATGCGCAAACGGCATTGCCCCCTTCGCAATGCCGCCCTTATAGCGATTGCCTACCACCATGGCGTACCCTTCGCGCAATTTATCCAAAAACGTCTGCAGCTGTGAAAAATTATAACTGCCATCACTGTCGCCCATAATGATATATTTGCCCTTTGCAGCTGCAATGCCGCCGAGAAGTGCGTTACCGTATCCCCTTTTTTGAATATGAACCACACGCGCTCCCTCAGCAATAGCAATCGCCGGCGAGCCATCCGAACTGCCGTTATCTGCAATGACAATTTCCGCATCGATGCCGTGTGCCTCTATACACGCCTTTGCTTCACGAATAGAAAAGGCAAGGCTGTCTGCCTCATTTAGGCATGGCATTAAAACAGTCAGTTCATACATATCTTTCATGCCTTATGCCCCCTCTTTTGCTTTTTCTGTTTTTGTATCTTGCCTGTATACAAAACCAAAGCTGCCAAAACAGCAAAGACAAAGCAAATCAGCGCGCGATAGGTAAAAAAGCAGTGCCGGTACGAATGCGCGTGCAGCACGAGATAGCGTAAAAATACGCTGCTCGATACTAAAAACAGCAACGATGCCGCAGCATCTGCGCGCGGCTTTCTGAAAAGGTACAGCACCGAGCCGAGCACCATCACGCTAATCCCAAACCCTGTCAGCAGAATCGGGAAAGAAAAGCGTGCTCCACTACCAAAAAGTACCGAAAAATTCGAAAATACACCATAAAGCAGTTTTGTAAAAAGATTGGCATCCGCTAACAGTGCTGTTTCCTCCACGCGTACTGCAGCTGATGAAAGCGCCAGCGCAAAAACACTCTCACCGGTCGCAACACTTGCCATCGCCCACTTTGCCAAAAACATCGCCACATAGGACAACATCCACGAAACGGCACACCGTGCAAGCCAGCCTATGTTTTCTTTAAAGCCACCCAAGCGGTTTTCGCTTGCACGCAACGCAATCACCAACAATAGCGGAAGTACAAGCGTCACAGTTTCTGTGGTCAAAAAATCAAAAAATGCAATACACGCACCACTAATGACACTCAATAAACTCAGCATTTCATTCCCTTTGCGTTCAAAGAGTATAAACAATATACAAAATAAGAATCCCAGTATAAACGGCGGCTGATATTCCATACTTAACCTGATGTGCCAAATTTGTATGCATAGCAAGGATAGCAAAAAAGCCGCTGCAAGCTTAAAATGCTTTCGGCAAATAAGCAAAGCCAGCACACCCAGGGCAAGTAGCGCCGCAAATACCAAACCGATGTTTTTAATCCCCGACACATCGGTAAACAAATGCATCGGTCTTACCAGCAGGCTCATCCCATGCCAATAGCGCGTATAATCCGTATTTGCATGCACATTTTCCGTCACGGTTTTATAAAGTCCGTAACCTTCACTGATTTGCTCGCCGTCATAATAACACGTATCCAGCGCGCTGACAAACGGATTTCCCGCACCCATCCGCCAAGCAATACCCAGCAAAATTGAGTCCGCATAGTTATCCTGCACTGCAAAAAGCGCCTGATTTTTATCCGTATGCGGATAAGGCTGCGCATCTTTATAATGCAAAGCACTTTTTACCATATTGTCATAGAGTGCTTCATTCGGAATACAGCACATTGCGACCAGTGCCAAATACAGCACCGCCCACACTAAGGCAAATACACCAATATGCTTACCGATCGAAATCCATTTGTTTTTCAAGGTAATGCCCCCTTCACTTTCTATCTGTAAATATTCTGTTTTAATTATTTTTTTCCTTTTAAAAAATGTATATTTCCTTCAAAAAATGCTCATAATGAAAATGACCTCACGAAATACATTTTCGATGCAGCGCCGCAGGTCCAACCCCAACCAACGGCGCGAAACGAAAAGGGTCAATCCTTTTCCCCCAACAAAGAAAGACGGATGCGATTTTCGCATCCGTCTTTCTTTGTTAAAAACTATTCTTTTCTCGCATACTGCCCCGGTGTCGTTCCCTCATATTTATTAAACAAACGCAAAAGTGTCGCCACCGTATTAAATCCGACGCGCTTTGCAAGCTCCGTATTTTTAAGTCCCGGCTCCTGCATAAGGATATCACACGCACGCTTGATGCGGTAACGGTTTAGGTAGTCTTTAAAGTTTTCTCCCGTCACCTCTTTAAACAGCGTACTGGTGTAGCTTAAAGACAGCGAAAACTCTGCACTCAAATCCGATAGCGAAATGTCCTCATTGTAATGCGCGTGAATATAATCAAGCATCAACACGGAGGTATCACGCTCTGTACCCGGTGTTTGGGTTTGTACAAACTCTATCAGCGTGTTAAACATACCATAGACCTTACCGCGCAGCTCCATCTTATCCGTACACATTTTCAAGTCCAGAAAAACAATATTACCTTCGCCGAAAATCTCCTGTGTCGTTTTGCCGAGCGTATCTGCAATACGGTTTACGGTTGAAGCGAGTGAAAACGCAAAAGAATTGAGGCGTTCCTTTGTGAGCGCATGCCGCTCGAAATTTTCATCCAAAATCTGCGTTAGAAGCTCGGCAACCTCATCTTCATGGCAACGAATCACTTCTGCAATCAGCTCGCGCTCCATCTCAATCGGATAATACAAGCCGCTGCCACCCATATTCACCACAACATCATCACTGGTTACAATGGCATTTCTGCTGCCAAGGCTGTAATGGCTTTCCAAAATTTTAAGCGCAGAAGCATAGGAAGTGCCAATTTCCGACAAGTGTTCACACAAATCACCAACTGCGCCCGCAAGCTCTGTCTCGAAACTACCATCTACCGCGGCAACCACATTCATCAGCTTTGCACGCAGTGTGCGTATATCCGCACCCGATACAATGACTACAAAGCTCTTATAATCCATCACCATCGGACTTGCCACTACACATTCTTCCAACTGCTGCATTATAAACTCCACCACTTGACGGCGGATTTCCAAAAGCATTTCTTCCGAAAACGTTTCACGCAACTGTGCATATTTTGAAAACTCCAATACGCACACGCGGTACGGTCCGTCCTTTTCTACACAGAAATTCTGCTCCAGTCGGCGTTGAATCGTTTCATCCGGACGTATTCCACGCAACATATAGCGCAAATGCTCAATACTTTCACGATGCACATATGCTTCATTTTCCGCTTGTAGTGCCGCATCGCGCGCAGCAAGCATCTGCACGGTTTCTCCAATATATGTATCCTCGGCAGTGCAATGTGCCGAGGTATAATCGGAAAGCGCATCCACTGCTTTTCCGAGTGGCTTATATGCATAGCTGCGCAAAAGAAATGCAAGCGTGAGCCAAATAAGAAATATGGCTAAAAGAACCGCTATACAGAGCAGATAAGCATTAATGCGAAGCACTGAAAAAAACTGAATCGGCGTTGCTAACACATAGTGCCAGCTCATCACACGGGATTGTACCACATCATAACGATAGCCGCCCTCATCGTGTGGCCCGTCTGTCAACATTTTCATACCGCCTGCACGTTCGAGCAATTTATACATATTATTACGCGGCGCACCGGAGCGATAGTTACTGCATGCCAAAAGCAATCCGTCCTCGACAATCAAAATAACATCCTCGGCAGATTCTGCGTACACAAAATTATTCAAATCAACAAATGTGAAAAAGTACAAAGGCTTATTGTTATACAGCTTGCGTTCTACAATCGCAAGCCTTGTGCCAAGCACACCGCTGCTATCCTCCATCAAACGAAAATACGTGTCGGTCACATTTTGTGAAAAGTAATCTGTAATGTCCATTGCAGAAGCGGAGCCAAAGCCCTCCGTTTTCAAAAAACTAAGCGCGCTTGACACGCGCTCTGCACCGATGACCGTATCGAGCGAATGCTCCAGCATTGAAACATAGACCTCCATATTTTTTGCTGTTGCACCGTCTGAACGCGCCTTCACTGCTCTGCGCGCCGCTTCCAAGTCCGCATTATCTGCACCTTGTGTCACAAGTGCACGAATTGCATCGTCCCAATACAAGGAGTTTACAACCTCCTGCGCCGTATTGATCTGAATATCAATTTCGTTTGCCATATGCTCCAAACGCAGCTGACGCGCATTGTCTTCGCGGCTGTCCACATACAAATTGGTCAACACAAACATAACCACAAGCAGTGCCGCGAGAAAAAAGATGCCGATACATATATAACCGGTTAGTATTCGCGTTGCGATTTTCCTGCGTTTCATTGTCTGCTCTCCTTTAAATTCTTATCCGTTAATCACTACGCCCTTTTGCAGCATAATATTTGCGTAAATCGCAGTTTCACCCGTCGCAATTACCGCATAGGCTTTCTTTGCCTTTTCATAAAATGCAAATCTTTCTACTTCTTCAAAAACTGCATCACCACGGTCATCTTCCTTGGCAACAATCTTTTTGTATTCGTCCCAAATTGGTGTTTCTGCATCATCCCCCGGCATCACCTGCATTAAGGATACCGGCTTTTCTACATAAGTATCCAGCGGAAATACCTTCAAAATCGCCTCCAAAAGCGCCGGCACACTATGTCCGTCTGCGCGGATTACAATAGCATCCTTGCCGATTGTTTCCGATGGAAAGTTTCCGTCTGCAATCACTAATGTATCGCTGTGCCCCATTTCACACAGCACTTTTAATAATTCCGGGGATAAAATGGATGGAATTCCTTTTAACATAACAGCATATCTCCTTTTTATTTTAAATATACAAAAATATTGTAACACAAAAAATCCCAAAACACAATCACTAATCTGCAGTTGCAATCATACACTAAAAGCAAGGAGTGATGCTTATGAGCAGTAATCTTTGGGCAGATATGATCATTTGGTTTTTCGCCATTGCAGGGTTTATGCTGATTTTGTGCGACATTGTGCGCTACTTTATGTACAAAGACACCCTGCCGAATAAACTGACCGTGCTTTTAGAAGCCGATGCGCTCGGCGAAAACAGCCGCGTCGGCATAGCAAATCTTTTAAATCTGCTCTACGAACAGAATGCAGACGGAAAATATGAGGTAATTATACTGGAAAATACAGAAAATACGGATTTTACAAACAGCATACGCTGTATCGCCGATGCAACTGAATGTGTGTATATTGCAAATGCAGAAAATGTTGCCCAATACATAAAACAAAGCTTTCTATAAACAAAAAAATCGCTCCTCTGCGAAAATATACAGAGGAGCATTTTTTACTTTTCCGGAATTATCGGATACAGCTGAATGGTATTGCCGCCGTCCACAACAAGCTCTGCGCCCGTTGTATTTCTGGCGTGTGCCGCAAAATAGAATACGGCATCGGCAACATCTTCACCGTCTGCCACATCGCCGATTGGCGTGTAGCGCGATGGTACATCCTTGTAAAAGTCCGGATTTTTCTCCCAGCGGTCCGTTCGAATCATACCCGGCAGCACGGCGTTGACGCGAATGTTGAACTTACCCAAGTCAAAGGCAAGTGCGCGCATCATACCGAGCTGACCGCTCTTCGATGTCGAATACGCAATTCTGTCCGGAATAACGCGGTATGCCGTATTGGAATTTACAAACACGATATTTCCGCCGCCGTTTGCCTTCATACGCTTTGCCGCGTGCTCGGAAAGGCAGTAATTCCAAACGATATTCGTATTGAGCACGCGCATAAAATCCGTCAGCGGATTTTCAAAAATCTTCATGCCAAGTCCCTGATCAGCCGCGTTGCACACGAGCGTTTCAATAAAAATGCCCTTTTTGTCCAAATCGTCAAACAAATCAATAACCGCCTGCTCATCGACCGTTCTTTCGTCCAAAAGCGACTCGATGGCATAGCCTGAAATTTTCACGTCCGGAAATTTTGCCTGATAGCTCTGCAGCGCCGCCTCTACCTTCGCGGCATCTCTGCCGGTAAACACAACATCATAGCCCTCGGCTGCAAACTTTTCAACAATCGCAACGCCTGTGTTGATACAAGCACCTGTAACCAAAGCTGTTTTTTTCATTGCAAACCCTCTCCTTAAAAATAAAACTCTGTCTTTGCCGGACGAATGTCCGTAAGTGCACCGGTATAGTGACGCAGTGTATGCACCTGATACGGATGTGCAAGGCACGCTTCCTCGTCAATTTCAATACCGAGACCCGGCTTGTCCGGAATCATCAGTTCACCGTCTTTATAGGTCAGGCTCTCATTTGTAACATCCTTACGCCATTCCACATCGGAGTACATAATCTCTAAAATACTGAAGTTCGGGCAGGATGCTGCCAGCTGCAAGCTTGCCGCATTCGCTACCGGACCGGACGGATTGTGCGGTGCAAAGGAAACATATCTGCACTCTGCCTCTGCCGCAATCTTCTTTAATTCCATAATACCGCCGGCGTGCGAGATATCCGGCTGAATATAATCTGCCGCCATCAAATCAAACATACGCTTGTAATCCCAGCGCGTATACAATCTTTCGCCTGCCGAAATCGCCACCGGGGACTTGTCGCGCACGGCCTTTAATGCATCCAAATTGTCCGGCGGTACCGGCTCTTCAAACCACATCGGCTTAAACTGCTCTAATTCCTTTGCAATTTTGATACCCGTTGCAATATTGAATCTGCCGTGACCTTCGATTAAGAGGTCAACCTCATTGCCGACCGCTTCGCGCACAGCCGCTACATTGCGCAGCGCCTTATCCAGTTCCTTATTGGAAATTTCGAGATAATTTTTGCCAAACGGGTCCCACTTCATTGCAGTTACACCACGCTTTACGGCTTCCTTCGCCTTCGCGCCGAACTCCTCCGGCTCCTTTGCACCTGCAAACCAGCCGTTGACATAGATGCGGATGCTGTCGCGCACCTTGCCGCCCAAAAGCTGATACACAGGCACGCCTAAGTGCTTACCCAATATATCCCAAAGCGCCATTTCCACCGCGGAAAGCGCGCTCATCAGCACCGCACCGCCGCGCCAGTACGCATCGCGATAAATGGAGTGCCAGTGCTGCTCAATATCCAGCGGATTTTTACCCACCAGGTACTCCTTGATATGCTCTACCGCACCCAAAAGCGCCTTTTCCTTATACTCCAGCGTCGCTTCGCCGACACCGGTGACGCCCTCGTCCGTGTAGACCTTTACAAACACCCAGTTGGTGCGAAAGCAGTCCACAACAAAAGTTTTTACATCCGTTACTTTCATACAAAAACCTCCCTTATGTTTTTATTTTAGCATGTTCTCTTGACAATTTCTATATAGAATGTTATTCTGTTTTTTAGAAATATTACTGTTTTTGGAGGTGTCAAGAGTGGATAACAAGATTATAGAAATCCCCGAACTGGTCAGCTGCGGCGTGTTTGACAGCCGTCTGACCTTCGGCAATGTAGCGGAAACAAAAAACCGTAAGGTGTCCATCTACGAATTCGAGCTGCCGATTGATGAAACCGGCATCAGCTATATCAACCACACAGTTCAGCCGCTTGATTCCAGTTTAGTGCTGTGCGCAAAGCCGGGGCAAACCCGACATTCGCGCTTGCCCATTCGCGCCTATTTTATCCACCTGATTGTGCGCGACAGCTATACCAAAAGCATTTTAAACAAGCTGCCGGATTTTTTCCGCCCCGCGCAGCGCAAAAAATACGAAGAGATTTTCACAGCGATTATCTATGCGCATCAAACGCCGTCGGTGCAAAACACGCTTTACTGTCACGCAAAGCTTTTCGAATTGTTATCTCTCCTAGTGCGCGAAACGGAGCACCTGCAAAAGACTGTCCATCTCAGCAGTGCAAATGAACGCGTGATTGAAGAAGCCATCGATTACATAAATGCGCACTATCTGGAAAATATTGAGCTTGGCGACATTGCGGCACATGTGCATTTAACGAAAATTTACTTTCACAATCTATTCAAGTCTGCCACCGGTATCACTACACATCAGCATATTCTCTCCAAGCGGATGGAGCGCGCAAAAAAGCTGCTCGTTTCCTGCGAAAACATCGCCGATGTCGCCCAACGTTGCGGCTTTGGCTCGCAATCGTATTTTAACTACGTATTTAAAAAAGAAACCGGTATAACGCCTAAACAGTATAAAAAAAGTCTGTCACAAAACTATCCGGAGCAATAAAAGGCAAAAGCGAGGACGATTGAAACAGCAATCGTCCTCGCTTTTCATTTTTACATAATCTTTGCACTCTACCTGAATTCCGCACGGTACTTTGTCGGGGTAACGTTGCAGTGCTTTTTAAAAAGGCGGGTAAAATATGCAGTATCCGTAATACCGATGGCTTTGGCTATCGCCTCAATGCTCATATCCGTCCCTGCAAGAAGCCCCATCGCCTTATATATTTTCATTCTGTTGAAATACGCCATTGGCGGTATCCCGTATAGTTTATGGAATTTTTTTATAAAGTAAGTCGGCTGCATAAACACAAGCGAAGCAAGCGTCTCCATCTTTAATGCTACGCCTATGTTTTCCGCCATATATTCAAGCACCGGCTTAAAGGCAAGGCTTTCAGCCGATTGAAGCTTTTCTCTTTCTGCCGCATAAATGCGTATTACATTGGCAATGTTAGCGCACAAAGCAACATCATAAAGAGGGTTTTTGAACATTTCCTTGCGGTGAGAGCTTTCAAAAAGCTTACTCATATCGGATTTATCAGGAATATCCACCACGAAATTTTCCTCAGTCAGCTTTAGAATTTCCATAAGGCTTTTCCCGCCGGCTGTGGCAGAAAATGCCATTTCATACATAGAAAAACGCTCGGAGGTGTGGGTGTACGCCCGCATTTTCCCTTTGGGAAGATATGCAAGCTGTCCGGGACGGATGATATAGCTCTGCGCATCTATGCGCAAAAAGCACTCGCCTTCAAGCACCCAGAAAAAAACATCGTACTCACCTATATGACCGACAGCATCGCCTTTCCACACAATCGGAGGCACATAAAGATAAAGCGCTTCGGGCATTATAGTAAGCTCTTTCAAGGAAATAAACCTGGTATCCAAAGGGCAACTCCTCCAATTTCGTCTTATCAAATGCAATATAGTCCTAATTAAGTCATCATCCCGCTAAAATACACACTTTAAAAACAAGCTTTTATTGCAATTTCGTACAAAAAAACACATTTTTTTCACTTTACAAACAAATCATATCACAATATAATAAACCTGTCAAACACAAATAAGAAGTTGCTGAAATGAAAAAGTATGTTCAGGTGGGTTGCGGAACCAGGGGAGCATATGCATATGCAGTGCCGCTGGTGCAGGCGTACGCAGATTGCGGCGTGCTTTGCGGTGTGTATGACATCAATCCAAAAAGAGCAAAGCTTGTAAGCGAATTTGCAGGAAAAGAAATTCCCGTATATAACGACTTTGATCAAATGCTCGAGAGTGTAAAGCCGGATGTTGTTATCATTACAACGAAGGATTGCGCGCACGACTACTATGCCATAAAGGCGATGAAAGCGGGCTGTGATGTCATTGTCGAAAAGCCGCTGACAACCACCTTTAAAAAGGCACTTTCCATAAGAAAAGCACAAAAAGAAACCGGACAGGACGTCACTGTTACCTTCAACCTGCGTTTCCATCCTTTTTTCAAAAGAATCAAGGAAATGATTGCGGAGGGCACAATCGGCGAAATCCGCAGCATCCACTACGAGTGGCTTCTCGACACAAGCCACGGCGCAGATTATTTTCACCGCTGGCACAGTATAAGAGAAAATTCCGGCTCGCTTCTTGTACATAAATCCACGCATCACTTTGACCTTGCAAACTGGTATCTGGAGCAGGACCCCATTGCGGTAAATGCTTTCGGCACACGCCGCTTCTATAGTGATATAAAAAAGCCTCCGGCAGACAGATGTCTCAACTGCCCCGAAAAGAAGAGTTGTAAATACTATTTTGATATAAGTCAGGATGCGATGGTAAGGAAGCTTTTTCTGGACTGCGAGGACGAGGACGGCTATATCCGCGATCGGTGCGTGTTCTCCGATGTGATTGACATTGAGGACAGTATAAGCCTTAATGTGCAATATTCCGGCGGTGCAGTCATGTCCTATACGCTCACGGCACATTCCCCCTATGAAGGGCTTCGACTATGTATGAGCGGTACAAAGGGCAGAATTGAAATTTCCACAAAAGACCTTACCGGTATGGGATATGACATCCAATCCGAAACAAACGTTAAAATCATTAACTACAACGGCGAGGAAATCCATATAGAAATTCCCGCCGAAACAGCAAAGGGACACGGCGGTGCAGATGACCAGATTCGCGAAAGGCTGTTTCGAAATAAGCATCTCCCCGATCCGCTGCACCAGATGGCTGACACCCGCGCAGGGCTGATGTCGATTGGCATCGGTATGGCAGCAAATATTTCCATGCAGGAAGGTCGCCAGGTTAAGCTCAGTGAATTTTTTGACGATCTTCTGAATTGAGGTGCTTTTACCCCCGCATTCTTTTACAATGATATTCAGATAAAAAGGAACTATA
>JAFQPV010000147.1 GCA_017411585.1 Clostridia bacterium
CTTCTTTTTCAGCACCTGCACATCGCCGCCCGCCTTTGCAGGGTCGATTTGCAACAGATATAAATGGAAGGTCGGCTTAATTTCATCATTGCCCAAATCCTGCGCAATAATCGCATCATTCTCAGCAAAACGCTCCGTCAGATACTTTGCCGCTCTTGCTCTTTCTGCGATAATTTCTTCATTACGCGCAATCTGCAGCGTTAATCCGAGCCCCTGAATTTCCGTCGTAGACGAGTTGCCCGCAACAAACGGCGCTTCCTTACCCGGAATCGGTGTGATATTATACAGCCAATCCTGAATCGGACAGGTGAAGTCAAGACCAAGGAAGCGTGCGCGCTTCATGTCCGGACCGAAGCCCGGCACAGTTGTTGTTAAAATACCGCCTTCACCAAAGGAAGTGATATTTTTAACCTCGTGCATAGAAAATGCCGCAAAGTCACCGATTGTACCAATCTTTTTGCCTTTATACATTGCACCGAACGCGTGCGCAGCATCTTCAAGCACCAAAATATTATGTTTCTTTGCAAGCTCCATAATCGGATCCATATCCACCGGATAGCCGCCAATGTGTACAGGAACAATCATCTTTGTTTTCGGCGTAATCTTTCTTGCAACATCTGCCGGATCCATGTTAATGGTTTTCGGGTCAACATCCGCAAACACAAGCTTGCAGCCAATCGAAAGCGGATAAGCCATTGTTGCAACAAAAGTGATTGCCGGAACGATAACCTCATCCCCTGCCTTTAAGTTTGCATATTTATATGCAATTTCAAAGCCCGCAGTCGCATTGGTTACAAATGTAGATGTATCTGTGCCAAGATAATCGTTACAAGCCTTTTCAGCCTCTTCTACCTTGCTGCCGAGCGAAAGCTTGCCCGGCGGTGTTGCGAGTGCATCCAGCTTTTTCACCTGCTGCCACACAGCCTCGAGCGCAGCATCGTACTCTGCACCTTCACCCTGCATCAAAAAACGGATAATTTCCATTAAATCGTGCACATTATAGTTCTCGCCGACCGCTGCCCACGGCACTCTTGTTGCGCCGGTATTATAACGAAAATCAGTTGTTTGTTTTCCCATATCAATCGCTCCTTTTTATAAAAGCTATACGCTTTCAATTTTATATTTTAATTCTAGCAAATTTCGGCGCAGTATAAAAGATATATTCTTCCTTCTTTTTTGTACTATTTTCCCTAAAACGAAAATTTATTGACAAAAATTCGTTTATTATGCTACAATTCAATCAGGTGATTACAATGCTAGTAAACTACGATATTCCAAAAATACGATCCGCTTTGGAGGATTTTTATAACGCAACCGGCATCAATATGGATTTATACAAAACAGATTTCAGCGCAGTAAGCAACCGGCAGCAATGGGAAAATACCCGCTATTGCAAATGCGTGCAAGACACAGCGGAAGGAAAAAAGGCCTGCTGTCTATCTGATGCAGAGCTGCTTACACTATGCTACGAAACTAAGACCGTTCAATCGCACGTATGCCACGCCGGTCTTGTCGATGTCGCAGTGCCGATTTTATATGAAGACACGGTCATCGGCTATATCATTTTCGGACAAATGAAAGGCGATGTCGATTTTTCCTGTGTCAAAGACTACATTTCCAGCTTAGGTTTGGATACAGCAGCTATGCAAGCATATTACTCGGACATCCCTTTTTTCAACGACCAAAAAATCCAAAGTGTCATAAACATCGCAAGTATGCTTGTAAAGCATATTTTACTTGATAATATGCTCAAGCCTGACTTTGATGAAAGTATACAAAAGGCGATTACCTTTATTGATGAAAATCTGGCAACACCCCTGACCGTACGTTCTATTGCAAAAGCGACCAATACCTCAAAAAGTGTACTGTACAAACGATTTCACGCCTGCTTCCAATGTACGCTCAGCGAATATATCAACACAAAACGTGTAGACAAAGCGGCACATCTTTTGTTAAACACTGATTTATCCGCTGAAGAGATTTCGCAAAAGGTCGGCTATACAAGTACATCTTACTTTAGCAAAACCTTTAAAAAAAACAAAGGTATGTCCCCTCTAAAGTTCAAAAAAAGCGCTCATCAAAATTGATGAGCGCTTAGCTTTTATAAAATTACTTTCTTGCGTCAAGCTGAAGTGTGTAGTGCGGATCGTATGCCTTTTCTTCATCTGTAAACTTATGAAGTGTATCGATAACCTCACCATTATTCCACTTTCTGTCTTCAACATCCTCGCCGATACCCATAACGGTAACATTTACCTGTCTGCGACGTGCACGAACGTGATCCCAGTCTACAAAGTAAACATGTGCGAATTCACCGCCGTCAAGCTCGCCATCTTTAATAGTCATAACTTCGCTTCTGCCGAAGAATACGCTGCGCAGATGACCATCTGTGTTCATGCTTGTGAAATCGCCCGGCTCGTTTACATATCTGCCGAACTGTGCATGAATCGGGCCCGGATGACGGTAGTCACCTTCGTTTGTGTAATCCGGAATCATCTTGCGCATAATGTCGAGCAGGTCATGCTGCAAATACTCTAAATCGAAAGAATCGATATCGTGCGAGCACTCCTGAATCATAACGCTGCAGGTTGTGTGGTGCGATGCAATTGTCACCGTACCGTTCTTTACGCCCGAAGCCTTAACGATTTCCATGATTTCCTTAGAAATATCGTGGAAAGTCGGAATCCAGCCTCTGGACTGCAATTCTAATTCCTTCTGAAAAAACTTAAATTCCATTTTCATTTCCTCCTGTTGTATAAAATTTTTATAATTATTTTTTATTCAAACGTTCACCGACTGCGCCACCCGGATGAATCAAAGCAAACTGCTCGTTTTGATAATCCGTTTCTTCAATTAACGCTGTCTGCAACGCATGAAAAATCATACATAATGCCGTGGACGAGGTTGTACCCTGTGCATTGTACTTATCTGTCTCACGGTTGACATACTGTTTTAATACAACATCTGCACTCTGCGCTAGCGGCGACGCTTCATTTTCCGTAACAGCAATAATGTGTACACCCTTACGCTTACAAATGTCGATAATCGGCAACAGCTCGCCGGTTTTTCCGCCGCGCGATGCCATTAAAATAACATCACCAGCTTGCAAATAGCCCATACCACCGTGTACTGCTTCCGCCGGTGAAATAAACTTTGCCGGACGCTCGATGCAGCACATCAAGTGTGCAAAATGCTGGCAAATAATACCCGAATGTCCGCAGCCCGAAGCACCGATTCTCTGCGCATTTGCCAAAAGCGCAACTGCCTTGGAAAATGCAGCTTCATCAAAACGCTCCCTAAGACCTTCGATACATTCCATTTCAATCCGATATGCATTTTTTGCTGCCTGTATACTTTCTAACTTCATAGCAATCACCCATTCATTTCATCCCATGCTTTTCTAAGATTGTAGAGCATTTCTTCAACCATAGCATACGGATCGTCTGCCTTCAAAATACCACTTGTCGAGCCGGTTGCCATCGCACCAAGCTTGATTGTGTTGTAAACATCCTGACCGTTGGAAATCCCGGCACCCTGGAGCACCATAATCTTTTCGTTAATTTCCTTAACCGTCTTGATGGTTTCAATAACATAGTTACTGTCACTGGTTGTGCCTGTTCCAATCAATTCTGTCGGCTCGGCAACAATCATATCCGGACCCATCTTTGCAATTGTCTTAACATCCTCAATTGTATCTGCACATACAATTGTTGCAAGTTCAACCTCTTCAGCACGGCGAATCGTCTTTTCTACAACATCCATTGTAAGCGGCTTTTCAGCGTGGTTGAGCATTACACCCTTTGCACCTGCTGCCTTTACTGCCTCCGGCAAAACGCTGCCGAGACCTCTGCCCGGTACGAGACAATCCATATGCTGCGCAAAAACAAAAATTCTTTCTGTATTGTCAGCAAGCAGCTTGATATCTGTGTATTGCGGTGTTACGATAACATCCACATCATATTTCATTGCCGTCTTATCGATGACCTTTGCAAGCTTTAACATGGCTTCGCCATAAATAATCGCTTTCGGACCAACCTCAAAAAACGGCGGTTTGATATTACACGACTTTAACATCTTTCTCTTTCCTTTCTTCATTAATTTACATTTTAATCGTAACAACACGCGCTAGATTTGTCAATATATTTTTTCTATTCATTTTGTTTTTTATTAAAAACGAAAGTTTTTCGAAAGTTTTGTATTGAATACGCACAGCTTTCGTGTTAAAATATATACGGTGATGGTTTATGAAAACAGAAAAAAGGAAAAACAAAATATTAGAGATGCTGAATAAGAACGGCAGCGTCAGAGTAACAACTTTGAGCAAAGCTTTGAAAGTCTCCGAGGTGACGATTCGAAATTATCTGACAGATATGGAATCCAAGGGTCTTTTAACACGTGTGCACGGTGGTGCTATATTTTCCTATCGTCCGTACTATAGCATGAATTTAAACCAGAGGCTCGAAACCAACCGTGAGTCGAAAGAACGAATTGCAAAAAAGGCAGTATCATTTATAAAGCCGAATGATACAATTATGTTCAACGCCGGCACAA
>JAFQPV010000148.1 GCA_017411585.1 Clostridia bacterium
ATTATGCTCACTGCTTTCGCCGGGTGCGAGACGAACAAGTGCGCCGAGGGATTCGGATTCGAGCATCTCTGCGCTTGTGTATGCTTCATAGCAAACGCCGCCATCCGGGTAAATGGCATCCGGGTGGAAATCAAATTTTTTCACCATCATGCAATCATGGTTGTAAAGCATTGCATAAGCATCTTCATTGGAAAGTCCAAGCTTGAATGCGCAGGTTGCGTTCGGGTCCTGTGTAAGAGAAATAAACTTGTCACCCCAGTATACGCGCTTGTCGTTCATTTTTGCATATGGCCAAAGCGCAAGAACGCGGTTGGATAATAAACCAGTGTCCTTTTGCGTTACCGGTAAAACAAGCATACCGTTTTGGTCTGTAACGGAAAGTGCCCAAATTGCACATTCGATATCAAACGGATTTTCGTTAAACACTACGTGCTTAACATTTACAACGCCGTCATCATTCATGGTTACTGTAATTTCATAACGAACCTGATTTGCAATCTGTCTTTTTGGCTTTGCAATTACGCCGTTAGGCAACAACTCATATTCTACAGGCTCGTTGTCCGGATAATATGTTCTCGGTCTGTATTCCGGGGAAAGCCACATTCTGTGGCCACCGTATATTTTCCATTCTGCGCCCTTGTAGAAGAGCTCGTCGAAATCTTCACCTTTATTGCCGACATCTAAATCTGTATTTTCCCACATCATATTGTCTTTGCCGCATACGGCGTAGCGGATGATTCTCGGACCAAGGTCCAAGGTTACATATACTTCTGTTTTTCCGTTGGAAATTACAGCGCATTTGCCAAATACAGAATAGTTGGTTTCTTTTACTGTAATCATGTTGCATCCCTCCAAAATAAATTTCTATTATAAATTCGATTTGTGTCATTAAAAATCCTTTAAATTTTTCGAAATAATCAAAAATTTAACAATCATTGATTTTTGTATTTCATTATGTTAAAATAGTAATGTTATATATGTATTCTGGAGATTGAGGAGTGGGAATATGAGTCAAAACGAACGGAAGATCTCGTTGGTTGTTATACGCAGACTTCCGAGGTATTATCGCTATTTGGGGGATTTGCTTGCGCAGAATATCCGCCGAATTTCATCGAAGGATTTGAGCGTTCGCATGAATGTTACAGCATCGCAAATCCGTCAGGATTTGAACTGCTTCGGCGGGTTCGGACAGCAGGGTTATGGTTATAATGTTGAAGAGTTGTATGAGCAGATTGGTATTATCCTGGGCCTACGTGACGCACATAACGCAATCATTGTCGGTGCAGGTCACTTAGGACATGCACTTGCAAACCATGGCGGTTTTGCAAAACGCGGATTTCGAGTAAACGCATTGTTTGACGTGGATGCGGGAAAAATCGGTTCGGAAATTAACGGTATCCCGGTGCGCAGTATGGATGATTTAGAAAGTTTTATTCGTGAAACGAATACGGACATTGCTATTTTGGCAGTGACGAAAGCGAACACGAAAGAAGTGACTGATCGCGTTATCGCTGCCGGCGTTAAAGGACTTTTGAATTTCTCCTATGTGGACATTGACGTGCCGGATGATGTTGTCGTTGAAAACGTACATCTTTCCGACAGCTTGATGACGTTGTCGTATCAATTGCGTGAGAAAAAACAAAATCAATGAGAAAAAAGACTGTATGGGCGCATACAGTCTTTTTTCTTGAATTTAAAATATACTGCCACCAATAAACTCGCGCATAAGTGAGGTGGATGGGATTTTGTAATCCTCCATCACGGTGAAAGCGGAGAAAATCTCTAATAGCTTTTGCGCGATGGGGTAGTGAATGCTCGATTGCGGTACGTCATTTAAAATTGGCTCTGCATAGCGTTTGAGAACGCAGAATTCATACAGAATTGCAGAATTAAACACTACATCGGCATGTTCTTCGTAAGGGAAAATGTTTCTAACTTCGCCGTCTTGTACGCTCGGCCACATGTCAAAGGTGTTCTGTGCGCTGCTGCAGCGATAATTGTAATCACGCACCAGTCTGCGTATAAGACGTGTGTCAGTTGGCGATATCGGATTTAAGCCATCAATCGCAAGCTCTGTGAGCGGCGAAATATAAATCTTAAACTTGTATTTTGCATCCACAGACGGTGTTAAACGGTCATTATGCGCGTGAATACCTTCGATAATTGCCACTTCGCCGTCGCCAAGGCGCATTTTTTTGCCGTGCGGCATTCGACGCCCGGTTGCGAAGCTGAAAACGGGAACTTCGACCTCGTTGCCTTGAATTAACTGCATAATGTGTTCGTTAAACAGTTGATAGTCGATGGATTCCACTTCTTCGAAGTTAAATGAGCCATCCTCATTTTTGAGTGCGCGTTCAATGTCAACATAGTAATCGTCGAGCGAAATTTTTATCGGCTTAATACCGTTTACGCGCAATTGGATGCCAAGTTTTTCGGAAAATGTAGTTTTTCCGGAGGAGGAAGGACCGGTAATCAAAATAATTTTTTTATCCGGCATACCTGCCTTGATTTCGTCTGCAATTTGTGCAATACGCTTTTCGTGTAAGCCTTCCTGCATCAAAATCATATCATATATGTTGCCTTTTTCTACGAGCGAATTTAATGTAGATACGGAGTCTACGGAGAGCACCTTTTCCCATAAAGAGAATTGCTCTACAACGTGTGAAAGCTGCTTTACAGATTCGAACGGCGGAATTTCACCGTTGGTTCTGTAGTTTGGATAGCGCAATAAAAATCCCTCGCCATAGAAAGTGAAGTCGAATTTTGTGATGCTACCCGTACGCACTGCGAGAACACCATCCATAAAGAAGTGTCGGTTGTTGACCTTATAGAGCGTGAGATTTTTGCGTGCCAGATTTTGTATTTGTTCTGCACTGTCCGAATTGTCTTCGTTTTGAAGAAGGGCGACGGCATCTTTGCGTGGTAAAACAACCTTCTCAATCGGCAAGTTAGCATCAATAATTTCCTGCATACGTACTTTGATGCTGTCAGCCAGCGCAGCGGTTGGCTTTTGCCCGTTGATGAACTGGCAAAAAGTAGCTTTATTAATGGATTGGCGCACGCGGATGCAATAGCTGCCTGTAACCTCGCGGCACGCGAGTGCCATAATTAAAAACAGCGTCTGTCTGTAGCAAAAGAAGCCGGATTTGCTGTTTGCATCGAGCAACTGTATGTCTTCGCCCTTATGTGCCGGCGTATCTAAGCTGACAATCTTATGATTTGCCGCTGCCGCAATATACGGCGTTGTATCGGTGTAGTCTTGAATGCTTTGGTTTTCTGTATACGGAAAGCCCGTTCCGTTAATGTATACCATCATATTATCACCGCCTTATAGCATAGCAAAAAAGTCATCTTTCTTTTTCAAAATTTCATCAAAACGGTTGATGTATTCAATTGGGGACTTGAAATTAAATATACGCTCAATTCTGTCCGTTTTCGGGTCAACAAACTTACTGGAGGCACTGCCGCCGAGGGCTAAAATCGTTTGTACCTCTTCCATAATGTTGATGTTGTATATGCTTTCGCAGCCCGGTTTTGTATAACCGACATTTTCGAAGTTTCCAAGCATATTTTTCTGCCTGTACATATAATAAGGCTCGTAATGAATGCCTTGCATAAAGCTTTGTGCAAGCGTAAGCATTGCATTTACAGTGTCCGGGTTTGTTAAGCTGTAATCACCGAGCTTTTGATGCAGGGCAGAGCCGCGCTTTACGGACATAGTATGCACCGTGATGTTTTCCGGGTGCAGCTCAGAAATGCGCGAAAGTGTGTGTGCAAAGTCTGCTTCGGTTTCCATTGGTAAACCTACAATTAAATCTGTATTAATATTTTCGAAACCGAGGCTGCGTGCGAGTGCAAAGGTAGCACAAATGTCAGCGGCACTGTGCGCGCGACCAATGGCTTCAAGCGTCTTATCGTTCATTGTTTGCGGATTAATGCTAATACGCGTCACACCGTGCTTTTTAAGCGTCTCCAGTTTTTCTTTGGTGATGGTATCCGGTCTGCCGGCTTCCACACAAAACTCAACGGTGTTTGTTAAATCAACGTGCTTTTGCACTTGTGTTAAAAGAAAGTCAAGTGCCTCGGCAGAAAGCGAGGTTGGTGTGCCGCCGCCGAAATAAACACTTTGCACATTTAAGCCATGTTCTTTGATTTTTTGTGCACTGTATTCAATTTCGCGCCCGAGTAAACGAACATAGTCTTCTACATACTTTTTTGTGTATCTTAAGTCTGCGGATACAAAAGAGCAGTACAGGCATCTTGTCGGGC
>JAFQPV010000149.1 GCA_017411585.1 Clostridia bacterium
CTTCAAAGCCGAAAAATACGGACAACTACCGCATGCTGATTGACAGTATGTGCTCTTTGGGACTTTTTGTGGAAGCGGCAAGTCTGACAGGGGATGCAAGCTATCTTGAGCGCGCAAAGCGCCACGCGGATTTGACACTCGAGGTGCTTGTGCGCGATGACTATACGACTTGTCACACCTTTGTTTTTAATATGAACGGTCAAGCTGCCTATGAGCAAAACAAACAGGGCTATCAAAACGGCTCCTGTTGGGCGCGCGGCATATCGTGGGGCATTGCAGGCATGAGCGATCTGTATTTTGACACCGGCGAGGTGCGGTATTTGGACTGCACAAAGCGCCTGATTGATACATATCTTTTAAAGTGCGAGCCGGATATGATTGCGCGTTGGGATTTGGATTTTACGGGCGATACATCGCAGGAGTTTGACACGTCTGCATCCGCAATTACTGCATACGGTATGCTCAATGTCTACAAAGCGACTGGGGACGAATTCTATTTGGAGTGTGCAAAGCGCATTTTAAATACGCTGTATGAAAACTATTCCTCTAAAGATGATGCAGCCTACGATGCAATTTTAAAGCACGGCGTTGCCAACAGACCGAGCAAAGCCGGTGTGGATGTGGGATTGATTTACGGCGATTATTATTTCGCGCTGACGCTGCGCAATTATATCAATCTGACAAAATAAAGGAGACGAAAAAATGGGATTTACGTATGAAGAAACAGAAAGAAAAGAAGTTTTGGAAACCTATGAATGGGACAGAACCTGGTGGGAGCACACAGAGGATACAACTACGCCACGCGTGCTTTTAATCGGCGATTCGATTTCCGCCGGTTACGGTGAAGTTATCAGAAAAGTTTTAGAGGGAAAAATCCACGCCGACGGCTTTCGTACCTCGAAGGCGCTCGACAATCCGTTTTTCCTTAAAAGCATCAAGCTGTTTGCAGAGCAGATGCAGCGTTGCGATTTAATTCATATAAATAACGGACTGCACGGCTGGCATTTATCTACAGAGGAATATGAAACACACTACCGCGCATTTTTAAAAGGTTTGATGGAAATTTTCCCGGGTGTGCCGATTGTCATTGCACTGACTACACCGGTGCGCGTTAAGGAAACACCGGAAGTTTTTCATCCGGAGCGCACACCGCTTGTTAATGAGCGAAACGCGGCGGCTATCCGCATTGCGAAGGATTTTGGATTTGAGGTAAACGACTTACATAGCGTAATCGTCGACCATCCGGAGTGGTGCCGTGACGGCGTGCATCAGACCGAGGAAGGGTATATGGCACTTGCAAAGCAGATTGCAAGCGTTGTGAAAAAGTATTTAGGATAAATAAAAAAGCACTTGCGAGCAAGTGCTTTTTTATTGTATGCCTTACGGCAAAATTCTATAGGTTCTCATTCTGCCGGAAACGGTACACGGTGCGAAGCCTTCAGCCAATTTTGCACCGCACTGCGCACCCAAGGATGCAGCGAGTGTGCGTTGGTTTTCAACGACATCGATGCCGTCGTGGTCTTTGAGCCATACAAGCTGGCTTTCGTGACAACGCAGCATATCTGCTACAGTGTCAAACTCTTCCGTGATGTCGACATACTCTGTCGGCTGGAAATCCATATTGTCCGAAGTAGTGGTGTAATAAAGCGGCATCAAGTCAACCGCTTCACCAAGCTCCGGATGGAAGTGCGGACAGCTTGCCGCAAACGACATATCGAATGCAAGCTTGGATACCTCGCGGTGGTCAATCATATAATCGTTCGGTGCGTGTGTGATAATCAAATCCGGCTTTGCTTCGCGGATGATTTTGAGCACGC
>JAFQPV010000150.1 GCA_017411585.1 Clostridia bacterium
CTGCACAACCACCTGCTAAATGTCAAAAGCGCCGAGGAAATCCACGCAAAGCTTGCCGACTTTTACAAAGGCAATAAGCTGATTACGGTGCATCCGTTTGCAGAAAACTACGAGGAAGGCTTTATCGCGTCCAACACCCTGGATTCTAAGGATACCTTAGAAATTTTCGTTTGCGGTCACGATACGCAGACCGTGCTCATTTCCAGGTTTGACAACTTAGGCAAGGGTAGCTCCGGCGCGGCGGTAGAATGTATGAACATTATGCTCGGTCTTGCGCCGGAAACCGGATTGGAGGTTTAAATTATGCACAAAATTATCGAGGGCGGCGTATGTGCACCGCAGGGCTTCAAAGCAGCGGGCGTACACGCAGGCATCCGCAAAAATAAAACAAAGAAGGATTTATCCTTAATCGTCAGCGATGTGCGCGCGGCAGCCGCCGGCGTGTACACGCAAAACCTTGTTAAGGGTGCGCCGATTTATGTGACGCAGAAAAATATCGCCGACGGCTATGCGCAGGCTGTGATTTGTAACAGCGGTAACGCAAACACCTGTAATGCCAACGGCATTGAAATTGCTGAAAAAATGTGTGCGCTTGTAGAAGATGCGGTTGGTATCAAAGCAAGTGACGTTATTGTGGCGTCGACCGGCGTTATCGGTCAGCCTTTAGACATTGCGCCGATTGAAAATGCAATGCCGGCACTAAAAAGTGCGCTTTCCGGCGATGGTAGCGATGCGGCGGCAGAAGGCATTATGACCACCGATCTTGCCAAAAAGGAAATTGCAGTTTCCTTTGAAATCGGCGGCAAAGAATGCAGAATTGGCGGTATTGCCAAGGGCTCGGGTATGATTCATCCGAATATGGCAACCATGCTCGTGTTCGTAACGACAGATGTGGCGATTGCGCCGGCGCTTTTGCAAAAGGCACTTTCCGAGGATATCCTCGATTCTTTTAATATGATTAGTGTGGACAGAGATACCTCCACAAACGATACGGTTTGCATTATGGCAAACGGTATGGCGGGCAACGAAATGATTACCGCCGAGGGCGCAGATTTTGATGCGTTTAAAAAAGCACTTGCAGCTGTAACGGTATACCTGTGCCGCGCCATCGCTAAAGACGGCGAGGGTGCAACGAAGCTGTTAGAGTGCCACGTCAAGGGCGCAAAGGACAAGCAGAGCGCAAGAACAGTTGCAAAGAGCGTGATTTGCTCTTCGTTGTTTAAGGCGGCAATGTTCGGCGCGGATGCAAACTGGGGCAGAATTTTATGTGCCATCGGTTACAGCGGCGCAGATGTAGATGTAAATAAGGTTTGTGTATCGCTTGGCTCCGTAAAGGGCGAGATTCTCGTTTGTAAAAATGGCAGCGGCGTTGATTTTTCTGAGGAGAAGGCGAAGGAAGTGCTTTCCGAAAAGGAAATTGACATAAACATCGCCTTGGGTGACGGTGAAGCCTGTGCAGATGCTTGGGGCTGCGACTTAACCTACGATTATGTGAAAATCAACGGCGACTACAGAACTTGACTTTTTCCTATAAATATTGAAAGGCGGAAAAGAAAATGAGTATATCGATGAACGATCGTGCGCAAATTTTAACTGAGGCACTGCCCTACATACAAAAATACAACAACAAAATTCTCGTTGTGAAATACGGCGGTAACGCTATGATTAACGATGAATTGAAGGAAGCCGTTATGGGCGATATCGTGCTTTTGTCCTTAATTGGCATTAAGGTTGTGCTTGTGCACGGCGGCGGTCCGGAAATTTCACAGATGCTGACCAAAATCGGCAAGGAAAGCAAATTTGTGGACGGTCTTCGTGTAACCGACGAAGAAACTGTAGACATCGTGCAAATGGTGCTCTCCGGCAAATTAAACAAGGGTCTTGTTAACCTTATGCACATGAAAGGCGGCAAGGCAATCGGCCTTTGCGGTGCAGACGGGCATATGATTGAGGCAACGATGAAGGACGAGCGCCTCGGCTTTGTCGGCGAAATTACAAACATCAATACCCAACCGATTTTAGATGTGCTTGATGCCGGCTATATCCCGGTCATCTCCACTGTTGGATGCGATGATGAAGGTAATATTTACAACATCAATGCAGATACAGCCGCAGCAAAGATTGCAGGTGCGCTGCAGGCAGAGGGCTTTATTTCCATGACGGACATTCCGGGCCTTTTGATGGACAAGGAGGATGAATCCACCCTCATTCGCAAGGTCAATGTCAGCGAAGCACCGCAGCTTGTCAGCCAGGGCATTATCTCCGGCGGTATGATTCCGAAGGTGGAATGCTGTATCGAAGCGATTCGCCAGGGCGTAAAGCGCGTGTTTATTATTGATGGCAGAGTTCCGCACTCGATACTTATTGAAGTACTAACCGATGAGGGTATCGGCACAATGTTCTTTTAATTTTTAACGGTAAATTTGGCGCAATACTTCGTTAGAATGCTCGCGCATACCAATGTATAGCGCTGCGCTTCTGCCTCGTCTTGCATCCAAATTTCCTCGTTAAAACGGTTGAATACAAAAAACTAAAATCAGCATCTGATGTGGCATTTTGCTTGTAGGGCAAGGCGGCTGCGGACGCATAATACTCCTGTATACGCAGATGCACACAATGCAGCAATACAAAAAAACGACCAATATTACATGCAAAAAACTAAAATCAGCATCTGATGTGGCATTTTGCTTGTAGTGCAAGGCGGCTGCGGACGCATAATGCTCCTGTATATGCGGACGCACACAACGCAGCAATACAACAAAATGACCATCAGAAACTAAAATAGAGAAGTTCTGGTGATACTATATGACAACTTTTGAAAAAGATAATCAGTATATCATGCATACCTATGGGCGTTTCGATTTGTGCTTGGTGAGCGGTAAGGGTTCAACGCTTAAAGACGAGAACGGCAAGGAATACATCGATTTTGGTACGGGTATTGCGGTAAATACATTTGGTGTGAGCGATGAGGCGTGGAATGCAGCCGTTACGGCGCAGATTGCAAAGCTTGCGCACACATCGAATCTATATTATACAGAGCCGTGTGCAAACTTAGCAGAAATGCTCTGCAAGAAAACCGGTATGGCAAAGGTGTTTTTCTCCAACTCCGGCGCAGAGGCAAACGAGTGTGCCATTAAGGCGGCGCGTAAGTACGGCACGGACAAGGACGAAAATAAAAATGAGATTATCACGCTGGTCAACAGCTTTCACGGCAGAACGGTAACGACCCTGTCTGCAACAGGTCAGGACGTATTCCATAAAAGCTTCACGCCGTTTACGGAAGGCTTTGTCTACACACCGGCAAACGATTGTGATGCCCTTTTGGAAAAAATAAATTCCCATACGGCAGCGATTATGATTGAAACCGTACAGGGCGAGGGCGGTGTCATGCCGCTTTCTGACGAGTTTATGGCATGCATTGAAAAAATCACCACTGAAAATGATATTTTACTTGTAATCGATGAAGTACAGACCGGCAACGGCAGAACAGGACAGCTTTACTCTTATATGGATACTTGCCTTACGCCGGATATTGTATCTACGGCGAAGGGGCTTGCGGGCGGTCTGCCGCTCGGCGCAACGATGTTTAACGAAAAGCTAAAGGAAATTCTGCCACCGAGTACACATGGCTCTACCTTTGGCGGCAATCCGGTATGCTGCGCAGGTGCGCTGAGTATTTTGGAACGCATTGACGATGCGCTGTTAAGCCAGGTGCGCGAAAAGAGTGCATACATTGTTGAAAAGTTAAACGCGATTCAAGGTGTAAAATCCGTATCGGGCAAGGGCTTTATGCTTGGCATTGAAACGAAAAAGAGCGCAGGCGACATTGTAAAGGCCTGCATGGAAAAGGGTTTACTCGTGCTCACGGCAAAGACAAAGGTTCGTCTTTTGCCGGCACTGAATATATCATATGCAGAAATAGACAAGGGTCTTGAAATCTTAAAAGGAGTGATAGAAGCATGAAGCATTTATTAAAGCTTTCCGATTGGTCTACACAAGACATTATCGACACGCTCAACCTGGCAGATCAGCTCAAATACGAAAAGAAAAACGGCATTGCCCATAAGCACTTGGAAGGCAAGACGCTCGGTATGATTTTTGAAAAATCGTCCACAAGAACGCGTGTTTCCTTCGAGGTGGGTATGTACGAGCTCGGCGGTCATCCGTTGTTCTTAAGCTCGAACGATTTGCAGATTGGCCGCGGCGAGCCGGTAGAGGATACGGCAAGAGTGCTTTCGAGATTTATCGACGGCATTATGATTCGTACCTATACACAAAAAGAGGTTGAGGATTTAGCAAGCTATGGCTCCATCCCGGTTATCAACGGTCTGACAGATTATGCACATCCGTGTCAGGTATTGGCAGACTTAATGACTATCCGTGAACATAAAACACTTTTGGAAGGCTTGAAGCTTTGCTTCATCGGTGACGGTAACAATATGGCCAACTCCTTAATCGTCGGCGGTATTAAGATGGGCATGGAAGTAGCGATTGCTTGCCCGGGCGACTATAAGCCGGATGCTGCGCTTATGAAGTGGGCGAGTGAAAACGGCAAGTTTACCTGCACAGACAACATTTTAGAGGCTGCAAAGGATGCGGATGTGCTTTACACAGATGTATGGGCTTCGATGGGACAGGAAGCAGAAGCGAACGAAAGAAAGAAAATCTTTAAGGATTATCAGATTAATAACAGTGTAATGGCAGTGGCAAAGTCGGATGCAATGGTACTGCACTGCTTGCCGGCACATCGCGGCGAGGAAATCACCGCAGAGGTGTTTGAAGCACATGCCAACGAGATTTTCGACGAAGCAGAAAACAGACTGCACGCCCAAAAGGCCGTGCTGGTAAAGTGCATGGGAGATTGATTATGAAAGCTTATATTGTATTGGAAAACGGACAGATTTTTGAAGGCAAGCGCTTCGGTGCGGAAGGCGATGCAATCGGAGAGTTGGTGTTTACCACAACGATGGGCAGTTATATGGAAACGCTGACCGATCCGTGCTACTATGGACAGATTGTACTGCAGACCTTCCCGCTGATTGGCAACTACGGTATTGTGACGCAGGACATTTCAAGCGACAAGGTGCAGGTTGCAGGTTATGTGATTCGTGACCTTTGTGAAGCACCGTCCAACTTCCGCTGCGAAGGCGATTTGGATAGCTTCTTAAAGAAGCAAGGTGTTGTCGGTATCTATGGTGTTGACACACGTGAACTGACACGCATCATCCGTGAAAACGGTGTAATGACAGCGAAGATTATGTCGGAAAAGCCGACAAATGCAGAAATGACATATGAAATCCGCAGCGCAGTGCAGGCGGTAGCAACCGGTGAGGCAAAAGAATATAAGGCAGAAAATGCAAAGTATAATGTGGCTGTGCTGAATTTGGGCGCAACACAGGGCATTGCAGATGCGCTTGTAAAGCGCGGCTGTAATGTGTGCGAGTTGCCGTACGATACAGTGGCGGACAAGCTTTTAAGCTTCGATGCGCTGGTGCTTTCTGCAGGTCCGGGTGATCCGGCGGAAAATGTTGATGTCATTAAGACGGTCGGTGCAGTATTCGGTAAGCTGCCGATTTTCGGTATAGGACTTGGACACCAAGTGCTGGCACTTGCAGCCGGTGCGAAAACCGAGAAGCTAAAGGTCGGTCACCGTGGTGCAAACGTACCGGTGCGCGACATCAACGGCGGCAGAGTGTATATTACGGCGCAGAATCACGGTTATGCAGTCATAAATGATACACTGCCGGCAGAGGCAAAGCTGATATTTGAAAATGCGAACGATAAAACCTGCGAAGGTGTGGAATATGAAGGTAAGAAGGCCTTCTCCATTCAGTTCCAGCCGGAACGCACCGCATTTTTGTACGATAAATTTATTGAGATGGTAGGTGAATGATATGCCGTTAAATCCGAATATTAAAAAAGTACTTGTGATTGGTTCCGGTCCGATTGTTATCGGTCAGGCGGCAGAGTTTGACTATGCCGGTACACAGGCGTGTCGCGTTTTAAAGGACGCCGGTCTGGATATCGTGCTTGTAAACTCCAATCCGGCTACCATTATGACCGATAAGGCAATGGCAGATGAGATTTATTTAGAGCCGCTCACCCCGGAAACCATTAAGCGTATTATTGAAAAAGAGCGCCCGGACAGCTTGCTTGCGTCCCTGGGCGGACAAACCGGTCTTACGATTGCAATGCAGCTTTCGGAGGAAGGGTTTTTAGACCGTATGGGTGTAAAGCTCATCGGTACAAACGAAGAAGCAATTATTAAGGCAGAGGACCGCGATTTGTTTAAACAGACCATGCTTGAGCTTGGTCAGCCGTGTATCCCATCCGATATTGCAACCGAGCTGGAGGAGGCAACAAAGATTGCCGCAGATATCGGTTATCCGGTTATCATTCGTCCGGCATTCACGCTTGGCGGTGCCGGCGGCGGTGTGGCATACAATGAAGACGAATTCCGTAAAATTGCGGCAAACGGTCTGTTGCTTTCGCCGATTACGCAGATTTTGGTTGAAAAATACATCTACGGCTGGAAGGAAGTCGAGTTTGAGGTTATGCGCGATGCCGCAGGCAACGCGATTACCATTTGCTCGATGGAAAACTTCGACCCGGTCGGCATCCATACAGGCGACTCCATCGTTGTTGCACCGGCGGTAACGCTGTCCAACAAGGAGTATTCGATGCTTAGTCAGGCGGCGCTTGACATTATTACTGCGCTCAAGATTGAGGGTGGCTGTAACGTACAGTTTGCACTTGACCCGAACAGCTTTAACTATGCAGTTATCGAGGTAAATCCGCGTGTATCGCGTTCGAGTGCGCTTGCAAGTAAGGCAACGGGTTATCCGATTGCAAAGGTAACCACCAAAATTGCGTTGGGTTATACCTTAGATGAAATTCAAAACGACGTGACCGGCACTACATGGGCATGTTTTGAGCCGTCCGTTGACTATATTGTTGTAAAATTCCCGAAGTGGCCGTTTGACAAATTCCTGTACGCACAGCGCAAGCTCGGTACAGCGATGAAGGCTACCGGCGAGGTTATGTCCATCGGTCCGACCTTTGAAATGGCAATTATGAAGGCGGTGCGTGGTGCAGAAGTCGGCCTCGATACACTTCAGCTTCGCAAGATGCAGGAGGAAGAGGACATCGAAGCTGCAATACTGCGTATGGACGACCAGAGAATCTTTGCCGTATACGAAGCCATTCGTCGCGGCATCAGTTTAGATAGAATTCACGAGCTTACAAGAATTGACAAGTGGTTCTTATCCAAGCTCTTAAATCTTGTGAATTATGAAAATTCGCTTGCTGACGGGCTTTCCGAGGAAAAATACCTTGAAGGTAAAAAGCTCGGTTATCCGGATGCAGCGCTTGAACGACTTTCCGGCTGCAAGGTGCCGATGCACCAAAGCTGCGTGTATAAAATGGTAGATACCTGCGGCGGCGAGTTTAAGGCGCAGACACCGTACTTCTACTCCAGCTACGATGCGCACTGTGAAGCGCGTGAAATCGAAAGCAAAGCAGAAAAAATCATCGTACTCGGCTCCGGTCCGATTCGTATCGGTCAGGGTATCGAGTTCGACTATTCCTCCGTACACTGTGTATGGACCCTCAAGAAAATGGGCTATGAGGTTGTCATCATCAACAACAACCCGGAAACCGTTTCGACTGACTTTGATACGGCAGACCGTCTCTATTTTGAGCCGCTTACGCCGGAAGACGTTATGAACGTGATCGAAGTGGAAAAACCGAGCGGTGTTGTGGTTGCATTCGGTGGTCAGACGGCGATTAAGCTTGTAAAATTCTTATCCGACAGTGGTATCAAGATTTTGGGCACCTCTGCGGAAAGCATTGATATGGCAGAAGACCGTGAGCAGTTTGATGCACTTTTGGAGCGTTTCTCCATTAAGCGCCCGCAGGCACTCAGTGCGATGGATATGGAAGGCGCATTTGAAGCGGCACATTCGCTCGGCTATCCGGTGCTTTTGCGCCCGTCCTATGTTATTGGCGGTCAGAATATGACGATTGCACATACGGACGAGGACGTTGAGCGCTATATGAATATGATTTTGGCGCAGAAGATTGAAAATCCGGTGCTCATCGACAAATATATGATGGGTAAGGAGTTGGAAGTGGATGTTATCTCCGATGGTGAGGATGTACTCATTCCGGGTATCATGGAGCACGTGGAGCGTGCCGGCGTACACAGCGGTGACTCTATCGCCGTATATCCGCCGTTTAGCGTAAGCGATATTATGCTCGAAAAGATTATTTCCTGCTCGGAAAAGCTTGCACTTTCGTTAAAGACACAGGGTCTGATTAACATTCAGTATCTCATTTATCAAAACGAGCTTTATGTTATCGAGGTAAATCCGCGTGCATCCAGAACTGTGCCGTATATCAGTAAGGTAACAGGTGTACCGATGGTTGACCTCGCCACCCGTGTAATGCAGGGTGAGCCGCTGAAATCCCTCGGTTACGGTACAGGGCTTTATAAGTCCTCGCCGTACTTTACGGTAAAGGTACCGGTATTCTCGTTTGAAAAGCTGTCGGGCATTAACTCGATTCTCGGTCCGGAAATGAAGTCCACCGGTGAGGTGCTCGGTATTGGCAGAACCTTAAATGAAGCACTCTTTAAGGGTTTGGTTTCTGCAGGCTTCAATTTGCAGGGCAGAAACGGCGTGTATATCAATATGCATATGAAGGACCGCTACGAGGTTCTGCAGCTTGCAAAGAAGTTTGATGATGCAAAGATTAAGATTTATGCTTCTCCGGCGTGTGCAGAATTAATTGAAGCACTTGGCATCGACGTAATCGCCGTAAAGGACGAGGATGTCAGCGCGATGCTGGAGGATAAGACATTTGACTATATCGTATACACCAACGGCGGTAAGCCGGAGGAAATTGAGGCTTATATCAAGCTGCACATGCAGGCGCTTCGTCTGTCTGTAGCATGCTTGACAAGTCCGGATACGGCAAATGCACTGGCGGATATCATCTTAAGCCGCTTTAACCAGCAAAACACCGAGCTTGTGAACATCACGAGTCTGAGAAGCAGCAAGCAGAAGCTGAAGTTCTTAAAGATGCAGGGCACGGGTGACGACTATATCTTCTTTGACAACTACAAGGGTAAAATCACATGTCCGGAGCCGCTTGCGATTAACTTTACCGACCGTCATTACGGTATCGGCGGCGACGGTATGGTCTTGATTGAAAAATCGTCTATCGCAGATATGAAGATGCGTATGTTCAACACAGACGGTAGTGAAGGGCAGATGGCAGGCAACTCCATCCGCTGTGTTGCAAAGTATCTTTACGATAATGGCTTTGTAAAGAAGGAAAAGATGACTATTGAAACGCCGAGCGGTATCAAGGAAGTTAGAGTGTACCTTTACAACGGCCAGGTACGCAGCGCTTGCGTTAATATGGGTAAGGCAGAATTTGCACCGGAGAAGCTGCCGGTGAATATGGATAAAGAGAGAATCATCAACGAGCCTATTACCATTGGCGGCGAGGAATACAAGGTGACGTGTGTATCTATGGGTAATCCGCACTGCGTTGTGTTCTGCGATCGCGTGGATAACTTCGACGTTGAAGGTGTGGGCCCGCTCTTTGAAAACAATACAGAGCTCTTCCCGGAGAGA
>JAFQPV010000151.1 GCA_017411585.1 Clostridia bacterium
ATTGCGGTATAGGATGGCTTCGGCGTGTAGCTAAGGCCGTTCAAAATGCCGTTTGCCTGCGCGCGCGGAATGGTTTTCGTTGCCATTTCGTACGGCTTTTCCCAAATATCGGCAATCATAAAAAATGAGCTGAGCGCAACCCCTACATAATGGTCTAAAATAAATCTGCGCAAAAGCCATACTGCCTGCGCACGCGGATTGTCAAATCCCTCTTTATAGAGCCAATGCCCCTCCGGTGCCCAGGACGGCTGCCCCGCCTCGCCCTGTATCAGCTGTGTATGCGTAAAGCCTGCATCGTCTAATATCGAGCGCAGGTGCGCCACATTGTCTAAATACGCCTGCCCATGACCGTGGCAAACCTCGGGATACATTGCATGGGCGTGATAGGCAAAATAATCCACCTGCTGTCCTTTTAGCGCTTCAAACATACCCTTGATATAACCAAAATCATATTCCGATGCGGTAGTTGCAACAAATTTCGCATCCGGTATATGCTTTAAAATTTCCGCCGTCGTTATTGCATAGAGTCTTGCATATTCCTTCGGATTTGGCACGCTCGGGTACCAGAAATTCGGCGATTCCGGCTCGTTCCAGATTTCAAAAATATGTACTCTGCCGGCAAAGTGCTTCGCAAGCGCATTTACATAGCTTTTCCACGCCTGAATACATTCCTCGCCATAGTACAGCGGCACACAGCCGACCGCCGCCTTGTTTTTGATATCGTCCATATATAAGGGGTTGCCGTAGCCGACATTCAGCCACACCTGCACGCCCTGCGCGATGATGCTGTCCACCACTGCATCGAGCCACGAAAAATCGTATTTCCCCTTTTCGGTTTCGCAGCGCACCCAGCCGGTCTGACAGCGTGCGTATTTTACGCCGGTTTTGCCGAGCAGCTCATAACACATCTCCGGCTTAAACAGCTCTCTGTCCAGGCACTCAAACCCGATGCTGATGCGCGAGTTTTTTATCTCCTTTGAAGTATACTTTTTAAGCATTCCCAGTTTTTCCATACGGTTCACCTCATTTATATCAGTATACTTGTTTTTTTCAACACTTGCAAGACACTAAACAATCTTTTTAAAGCAGAAGATTGTCAAGCAAGCGCAATACCCAAAGGCTTCCCCTTGAGGGGAAGCTGTCAGCCGTTAGACTGACTGATGAGGTGAAACTGTATTTCAACCTTTCTTTTTACAACACCTCATCCACCGCAAGCGGTCCCCCTTCCCCTCAAGGGGAAGGCATAATAAGCAACCCACCTCCCTTTACACAAGGAAAGCTATGCCTGATAAGCATCAAAAAAGCACCTCTGTCTTTTGGCAAAGGCGCTCTTCTCTTCATCATGTATCAGTCGCTACGGCAACGCTTATTTAAACGCGATGCGACTATAATTTGAACAATGCACAAAACAATATGAGCTATAGTACATGTGACCGACACATTCAAAAGAACATGTCCCCAAAAATCACCGTATTGAACCAAACCGAAAAATCCGTACAAATCATTCGCAAGTGAATCCGGCAATACTACACGTGGCACAGTATAAAGTATACAGTTAAATACAAATAACAATTTAAAAATTCCAGACTTTTTAATATGTGGCGCAGTCACGCACGCTCCCCAAATCATGAGAACAGACTGAACAGTATAATAAATCGAAAGACCGTATCTGCACCATCCAAAGTTAAGCACTGTGTAAATCATATCACCAAAAATCAACGCCATCGCTATGGTACAATATTTCAATTTGTCAGAAATCGGCTGCGCTTTCTTCTTCGCCTTAGCCCAAAAACAAATTATCGCTCC